>JBEKSH010000024.1:0-10299 GCA_049517235.1 Roseiarcus sp.
GGTTCGCGCGGCATGGCCGAGATAGCGCCCGGCCGCCTCGTCCAGGCGATCGCCGCCGACGAACGTGAGGTTGACCAACGTCGCGACGCGCAAGCCCATGTGATCGAACCAGATCAGCACGCGCAACCAGTCAAAGGCGAGCAGGCCGATAAAGACAGCGAGACTGAACAGGCGAAAATCGGCGTTGGGCAAGCCAATGTCCGCGGCGATCGACACCAGCGTGCGCACGGCGCCGTCATGGTTGTACCAGGTCGGATCGGGCGACTGGCGCAAAAAGGAATTGATGATCGGCGACATCCACAGACCCCAGCGCATCACGCGAACCGCCTGCTCGGCCAGGCCACCAAGCCCGTCGGCGCTGACCAGGCCCTTGATCGGGCGCAAGCTGCGCTCCATCAGCGCAGACAGCAACGCGAAATTGATGCTGAACAAGGGCGCCGCGAGCGACCAGTTGATGACGCCGGCAACCGATTCCGAATAGAGCAGGCGCACGCCGCCCGCGACTTCGCCGAGGTTGATCTGGCCGTATTTGTTGAACAACGGATAGACCGTGTAATCGCCGAGCGTCCGCCCGGTCAGGCGATAGTTGACATCGGCGTAGGCCCAGAATTTCGAGGTCACGACATTGATTTGCGCGGCGTCGAAATACCAGCCGAGCGCGCCGGCGACGAGCCCGCCGATCAGCAGGCCCAGCCCATAGAGCCGCCATGTCTGAAGCCTCCGGCGCCCGCCCGAGACGATCCGCGCTGTGTCGAAAGCCAGATCGACCCCGCCATAGGCCAGCGCGCCGACAACGAACATTGTGCAAAACCGCTCGCCGCCGGACGCGTCGCTGAGGCCGGCGGCCAGCGCCCACACGGCGCCGGTCCCGGCGACGATTCCGCGCGCGTAAGCGCGCGGATCGCGATAGTTCTTGCGCAGGCGACCGAAGAACGGCGGCGTGCCGTCGGCGCTGCCGACCAGCGTCTGCGCGAGCGGATAGGCGAGCGCGCCGGCCAGCGGCGCCAGCGTGATCGGGTTGGCCTTCAGGAAAGCGACGAAGCCGGGCTCGCGCAGCGGCAGGGCCAAAGCGAGCACGAGGAACATGAACACGCCGCCGTAAATGGCGCCCTTGATCGCGCCGGTGCGCCAATGGCCGTAACCGCCGCGGAACGTCGGTGGCCTGCCGTTCATGAGATCGAGCGTCATGCCGGTCATGACATAGACGATCGTCCACAAGGCGGACTGCGCGAGTGCGGCGAGAATTGTGCTCACCGGAATCGCCAGAAGCGGCTCGCTCACGCTTTGCGCGAAATTGGCGATCAGCGGCGTCAAGGCGCCGAACGCGGCGCTAAGAAGCGCCAGCCCATGAAGTCTGGGACTCGCCTTGAGTCGGCCGGTTCCGATGATCGAATAGGCCTGCCCCATCGCTTCGGCGGCGAAGAACAGCACTGCGGCGCGCCCGACCGCCACCTGGCCCTGAAACGAGCGGGGAACGTCGGGGCTCAGCAGCGCGCCCAGCTCCCGCATGTGCCAATCGGCGCCGAGCGTCACAATGAGATTGAACAGGAACGGAATCGCGATGAGGCCGAAGGACTCGACCACAAGCAGGCCGCGATAGCGGCTCAAAAGCGCCGCCAGCGAACCCACGATATAGATGGCGTAAGCGATCGCGGCGCCCGCAACATTGAAACGCGGCACGTCGGTCCACGGGCCCGCCAATTGCCAGAAACCCGCCGCGTCGTTGCGCATATAAGCGAAGACCGCGAAGGCGGCGGCGTCCAAGGCGACCTGCGTCGGCGAAAACGGCTCCAATTTCAGGACGAAGCGCCATATCGCAAGACCGGCCGCGCCAAAGATCGCCGCGAGGATCCACGACTGCAGGCTCAGCGAAGCCCAGATGCCGCAGGCGATCAGAATGGCGCCCGCCAGCACCGTCGGCAGCGCAACGCCCGACCCTCTCGCGACGGCTGAAGTCATATCGGCGCCTCCCGAGCCGTTGATTGGGCCATTGCGCCGCGAGTCGCAAGTCTTGGGGCGCCGCGCGGCAAGCTATTGGTGGGGATAAAGACGGGCCGGCGTGGCGCGCCGAGAGTGAAAGAGCCCGCGCCCGATAGCGCAACCCAGCCGTGAGCCTCAAATTGACGACGGCGCCTTCCCTTCGCCCGCAAAGCGGGAGAAGGTAGCCTCGCGAGGCGAGGTCGGATGAGGGCCTGCCGGCAAGACTCGCGTCAGGGCGAGAATACCCCGCCCGGCAAGGCCCGCCGGTCGCGCGGCCCTCATCCGACCCGACTTCGTCGGGCCACGTTCTCCCGCTTTGCGGGCGAAGGGAGCGGCGCCGCGTATGAATCGAGCCAAGGCCTGCCATGCCCAAGTCCAAGCCGCCTGTCGGCCTTTCCCACCTCGGCCGCCCATCGGCGCTGCCCGACCATCCGCACGCGAGCATTCTGGAGCGCGTGGCGAACCCGCATCCCGACGCCAATTATGTCACGCGGCTCACCGCGCCGGAATTCACCTCGCTGTGCCCGGTCACCGGCCAGCCGGACTTCGCGCATCTGGTGATCGATTACACGGCGGACCAATGGCTCGTCGAATCGAAGTCGCTGAAGCTCTATCTCGGCAGTTTCCGCAATCACGGCGCCTTTCATGAGGATTGCACCGTGCGGATCGGCAAGGACCTGGTCGGACTCCTGAAGCCGCGCTGGCTTCGCATCGGCGGCTACTGGTTTCCACGCGGCGGCATTCCCATCGACGTCTTCTGGCAGACGGGCGAACTTCCAAAAGGCGTTTGGGCGCCCGACCAGGGCGTTGCGCCCTACCGCGGACGCGGATGATCAGGCGGCCGCCAGACGCCGCCGCAGTTTGCGCAGCTTGCCGCGCAGCTTGGCGCCGGAGTTTTCCTTGTGCGAGGGCGCGGGCGCCTGACGCGCCAGCGCATAGGTGCGCGCCATCAACAGATCGGCGATCGCCTGGCGATCCTTGATCGGAGCGATTTCCTCAAACGGAATCGGCGCGCCGATCGCCACCGGCAACGCCGTGCCGATCCGCGTCTTGACTTCGTGAAAGATCAGCGACAGGCGCAGCGTCAGACTGACGTGGCTGGCGATCTGGAACAGCCGGCTGTTTTGACCGCCGAACCAAATCGGCGCGACGGTCGCCCTCGAACGCTGGACGAGCTGCGAGACGAACGGCTGCCAGCGCGCGTCGACCGCCGGACGACGGCCGAGACGATCGGGCGCCGTCGAAACGCCGCCCGCCGGAAACACCACCACCGCGCCGCCTCTGTCGAGCTGGTCCCTCGCCGCCGCCCGCGATCTCAAATTCATCGCGCGCGCCTCGGGCGTCTCGGAAAAATCGATGGGCAGCACGAAATCCCGCACTTCCGGCGCGCGCATCAGAATTGCGTTGGTGAGCACCAGGAAATCGGGTCGCACCTTCTGCACCAGCCACGAAATCACCAGCCCGTCGAGCACGCCGTAGGGGTGGTTGGCGACGAACACGGTCGGGCCGGTGCGGGGGAGCCGCGCCAACGCCGCCTCGTCGTAGAGCACGTCGAGGGCCAGCGAGCGCACCGCCGCCGCCCAGAAGCTTTCGCTCGGGCGGGGATAGCGCTGGTTGTCGATATAAAGACGCTTCAGGGCCGGTTGACCCGTCGCCCGCTCCACCAACTGAATCAGCTTCCGCTTGACGGGGGGATCGGTCGGCGCGGCGTAGCTGAACAGGTAGTCGTCCATGAGAATCGGTTATTCCCGGCGCATGAACAAATCATGACGGGCGCGCGCGCCGCGCGTCAAGTCCAAGCCAATCCCCGGCCGATCCGTCTAGCCGCGACGCTTGGCCAAGCGATCGAACGCCATCAGTTCGCCGATCAGCGCCTCGAAATCGCGAAGCGGCACCATGTTGGGGCCATCGGAGGGCGCGTGATCGGGGTCCTGATGGGTTTCGATGAACACGCCCGCGACGCCGACGGCGACGGCCGCGCGCGCCAGCACGCAGACGAATTCGCGCTGGCCGCCCGACGAGGCGCCCTGCCCGCCGGGTTGTTGAACGGAATGGGTGGCGTCGAAGACGACCGGCGCGCCGGTCTCGCGGGCCATGATCGGCAGCGCGCGCATGTCGGAGACCAGCATGTTGTACCCAAAACTCACGCCGCGTTCGGTCACCAGCACATTGGCGCCGCCGGCGTCCGCGATCTTGGCGACGACATGTTTCATGTCCCAGGGCGCGAGGAACTGGCCCTTCTTGACGTTCACCGCGCGGCCGGTGCGCGCCGCGGCGACGAGAAGATCGGTTTGGCGGCACAGGAACGCCGGGATTTGCAGGACGTCGACCGCCTCAGCGGCGAGCGCGCATTGATAGGGTTCGTGCACGTCGGTCAGCACCGGCAGGCCGAGGCTCTCGCGGATTTCGGCGAAGATCGGCAGGGCGTCATCCAGGCCGACGCCGCGTCGGCCGCCGCCGGAGGTGCGGTTCGCCTTGTCGAACGACGTCTTGAACACCAGGCCGAAGCCGAGCTTGCCGGCGATGGCGGCAAGCGCGCTCGCCATTTCCAGCCCGTGCGCGCGGCTCTCCAGCTGGCACGGGCCGGCGATGACAACGATGGGCAGGTCCGCGCCAAAACGCACCGCGCCGGCGCCGCGCCCGACCTCAACGACCGGATTGATGTGCATGAACCCGCCTGTCGAATTTGTCGCAATCGATGGTCGCATGAGGCAGGATCGTTGCGCCAGCCCTCTGGCGGTCCCTTCGCCCGCGAAGCGGGACAAGGGAAGAGAGCCCTTACTCCTGCACCGCCGCCAGAGGCTGATCGGGGATGGCGGTGGCCATCGGGCCGGGACCGGCGCCGTCGCGCTGGTAAATGTCCTCGCGGAACTGCACGACGCCGTCAGGGGTCGCCCAGGCGGTGATATAGACCCAGTAGACGTTGACCGGCTTGGCCAAGGTGACGTCCAGGCGCTGACCGGAGCGGATCACCTCGTCGATCTGGTCGCGCGACCAGCCCGGCGTTTCCTTGAGCAGCCAGGCGACATAGTCGCGCACGTCCTGCACGCGCACGCACCCGGAGGAGACGAACCGGAAATCATCGCCGAAAATGCCCTTTGACGGCGTGTCGTGCATATAGACGCCGTAAGGGTTGGGGATGTTGATGCGAACGAAGCCGAGCGAGTTGATATCGGCGCCGGTGTCCTGGCGATACTTGTAGTTGGTCGCGTCGAGCGAATTCCAGTTGATCGATTGCGGCGAAACCTCCTGGCCTTCCTTGTTGAAGACGCGAATCTTCTCTTCGGTAAGGTAGGTCGGATCGGCCTGCATCTTGGGGATGAGATCCTTCTTGATCAGCGAAGGGGGCACCGTCCAAAACGGATTGAAATTGATCTGCGTCGCCTTGGCCTGCATGATCGGCGACTGGCGGTCGATCTTGCCGACGCCGGCGACGTGATGCGAATAAACGACGCCGTTCTCCACAGTCTCGACCGCGGCGGCGGGAATGTTGACCATCACGAAGCGGTCACCCAGATTGCCGGAGAAGGCGCGCAGACGCACGATGTTGGTTTCAAGCTGCTGAAGCCGCGCCTCGGCGGAGATGTTAAGCTCGGTGAAAGTCTGCTCGCTGACGATTCCGCTGGCGCCGAGCCCATGGCGCGCCTGGAACCGCTTGACCGCGGCCTCGACGAAGGAATCGAACACCGGGCCGGCGCCGGCGACCGGATCGAGATCGCCGGACACGACCAGCCTTTGCCGCAACGCCTGCACCGCCTTGGACTTCGCGCCGATCTTCAATTCGGCGCCGGCGGGCACGGCGCTCCAGCCGCCGCGCGCAACGATTCCCTGATACTGCTGGATCGCCGCCTCGGTCGCCGCGAGCGTCGCCGGCGACAATACCGGCGTCGTTTCGCGATTGACCGTCAAACGCTCGGCTGTTTCGTAGCTTTGCCGCCATTCCGCCTGCGGCGCGCCGGGGCCGTCCGCGTCCTGAGCTAAAGCGCCCGAACTCAGCAAAGCCGCCGCCAGAACGCCCAGCGCGCCGATTGCGGCGGCCGAAACGGGCGCGCGCCGATTGGCGCCCGAAGATTCGAATTGCTTCATGGACAGGCAGGCCCCCACTGAGAGTTTCAATTTATCATACTCGGAATGACGCGGGCGCCCAACAGCGCCATCGGGGCCCGCCAGAGAGAGCCAGGGCGCCTCACGCGCAATCCCACCGCCCCGGCGTTGCGCCGAACGCTCTATTTTCGCCGCTCAGAAGGAGCCGAGCAGTCGGGCGATTTTATGGCTTGCGCGATCGGCGAGCCGCCAAAGGGCCGCATCACAAGGAATTGCGGATTCCTTGCGGCGGGCGGCCGAACAGGCGAACGCCCATCCCAGCCGAGGTTGTCGGCGGGCGGGCAAATGGATTCCTGCGCTTTGGCGAGCGGGGCGCGCCGCGCGTTCGGCGCGCGGCCCGCTCTGCGCCGCCCTCTTCTTCACAGACGATATTTGATCTGGTCGGTCCAGAACCGCTCGAGGCGCGCCAAGGACTGGTTCATGCGCGCAAAATCGTCGGTCAACACGCCGCCGATCTGTTCGACGGTTTTCGCATGTTTCTCGTAAAGCCCGGCGACGATCCGATGCACGTCCTCGCCTTTCTCCGTCAGGCTGATGCGAACCGAACGGCGGTCGATGCGCGAGCGGGCATGGTGCAGATAACCCATCTCGACCAGCTTCTTGACGTTGTACGAGACATTCGACCCGAGATAATAGCCGCGGGTGCGCAATTCTCCCGCCGTCAGCTCCTTGTCGCCGATGTTATAAAGCAACAGCGCCTGCACAGCATTGACGTCGGAACGGCCGCGACGATCGAATTCATCCTTGATGACGTCGAGAAGGCGACGATGTAGCCGCTCCACCATCGTCAGCGCTTCGAGATATACCGGACTAACCTCGGCAATTCGCTCCGAGCGGCTTGCCACCTGTTCTGACTTCGCAACGTTTCCCATAGCACACCCACTTGTTCGACTGTCCCCGGCCGACTTTTATATTCGGTCCGTCTATGAGGTGAACTATAACGGCGGCGCATGAAGACGAGTTTAAAAGTCAGGATGAATCCAAGGTTTACTTGTTTCGGTAAACTTAAGCTAAATCCAAGCCTTTGTTTACTTTGCTAGACTCTTAAAGGCTGGTCCGCCGGGGGCTACGCGCGCTCGTTGGCCGCGAGCCAACTCAAGGCGAAATAGACGGCGATCAGAACGGCGTCGAGGACGAGGCCGACCGCGCCGGTCATCGAGGCTTGCTTGTCCAGCGCCGGCGCCGCGACTTCCGTCGCCGCGCAGATCAGCCACAGCACGCCGCCCCACGGCGCGGCCAGCCACAGGCCAACCGCCGCCATGAGATTGGACACGGCGAAAAAGCCGATCATCCCGCGCATGACGGCGGGAAGCTCGACGAAGTCGGCGACCGCGTGATTGATTCCGAGCACGATCGTCCAGGCGAACAGCCCCTTTGCGATCCACACCACGGCGATCGTGCGCATGAACCAGACCAGCGTGCGGGTCCAGCGCATCGCAACGGGACGGTCGATCGTCGCGCCGATCGCGCGAAGCGCCGGCAACGGCGCATGCTCGATCACGCGAAACTCGCTCGCCGCGCCATGCCGGGCCGGATCTTTCATCGATCGACCGCCGCAAACACGAGGTCGCTGTCGCCAAGCGGCGCGAAATAGGCGTCGACGGCGGCCTTCGACACCGCGTCGACCGCGGCGGGGCGCCATCGCGGCCGATTGTCCTTGTCGATGATGACCGCGCGCACGCCTTCATAGAAATCATGCCCGCGACAGATTCGCGAGACGATGCGAAACTCCAGGATCATCGCCTCCTCGAACGACAAGGCGCGGCCCATTTCCATTTGCCGCAGGGCGATGGCCTGGCTGGTCGGGGATTTGGTCAGCATCGCCTCCTGCGCCGCCTTGGCGAAAGCCGAACCGGCGCCCGCCGCCGCGCCAAGGGCGGCGACAATTTGCGTCAGCGTCGAAAAGCCGAAACAATTCTCGATCAGCGCGCTCTGCGCCACAAGCGGCGAGGCCACCGCCGGCAAGGCGAATTGCGCGACGATGGAATCGATCGGCTGGCGATCCGCCAATGCGGCGGCGAGTTCGTCGATCCGCGCGCTGGGAACCACGGCCTGCGCAAGGCCGAGCGCCAAAGCGTCGCCGGCGCCCGCTTTTGTGCCGGTCAACGCCAGATAGACGCCCATACGATGGGGCAGGCGCGGCAGAAGATAGGTCGCGCCGACGTCGGGAAAGAAGCCGATGCCGACCTCGGGCATGGCGAAAGATAAGCCCTCGCCTGCGACGAGGCGCGCGCCATGCGCGGAGAGGCCGACGCCGCCGCCCATCACGACGCCGTCGGCCAGGGCGACAAAGGGTTTGGAATAGCGCTTGATGCGGCGGTCGAGCCGGTATTCCTCGCGCCAGAAGGCCAGTTGCGCCGCATGGTCGCCGGCGCGGCCCTGCTCATACAGCAGGCGAATGTCGCCGCCCGCGCAGAAGGCGCGCCCGCCCGCGCCGGTCGCCACGACGCGCGCGATCGTCTCGTCGCGCTCCCATTCGTCGAGCGCCGCGGCGATCGTGCGCACCATTCCCAGAGTGAGCGCGTTGAGGGCCTTGGGCCGATTGAGGACGAGGAGCCCGGCGCAGCCGCGCCTTTCGACCAGCACCTCGGGCTCGCTCATGGATTCTCCTCAACCGACAGCCGACCCTCCTGCCGCACGCGGGAAAAGGGTCTCAGGCGTGCGCGGCCAAAATGTCGTCGATCGCCGCCGAAACCTCGCCAATGGACGCCATGCCGTCGACAAAATGCAGCACGCCGCGCGCGCGATAGTAAGGCGTCACCGCCGCCGTATCCCTCGCATAGGCGGCGAGGCGGGTCTTGAACACTTCGGGGTCGTCGTCCTTGCGCACGGTTTGGCCGGCCGCCCTGGCCTCCTCGGCGCGGCGCAATATCCGCTGAACCAGCTTGCCGGAATCGACCTGCAATTCGATCGCCGCGTCGAGCTTCAGCCCCTTGCCCGCAAGCATCGCGTCAAGCGCCTCGGCCTGGGCGATCGTGCGTGGAAAGCCGTCGAGGATGAAGCCGTTCGCGGCGTCCGGCTCGTCGATGCGATCGGCGACGATCCCTACGACGATGTCGTCCGAGACTAGCGCGCCCGATTCCATAATCGCCCTGGCCTGCCTGCCGATCGGCGTGCCGGCCTTGACCGCCGCGCGAAGCATGTCGCCTGTTGAGAGTTGAGGAATGCCGAATTTCTGCACGAGCCGCGTCGCCTGGGTGCCTTTGCCGGCGCCTGGCGGCCCGAGCAGCAACAGCCTCATCTCTTTCTCCCCCTCAGCTTGGCTTTGCGGATCAGGCCTTCGTATTGATGGGCCTGTAGATGTCCGTGAATCTGCGCCACCGTGTCCATGGTGACGTTGACGACGATCAGCAGCGACGTGCCGCCGAAATAGAACGGCAGCGCCGCATAGGAAATCAGCATTTCCGGCAACAGGCAAATGACCGCGAGATAGAGGGCGCCGACAACCGTGACGCGCGTCAGGATGTAATCGATATATTGCGCCGTTCGCTCGCCGGGCCGCACGCCGGGAACGAAGCCGCCATGCTTCTTCAGATTGTCGGCGGTGTCGGTCGGGTTGAACACCGTCGCTGTATAGAAGAAGGCGAAGAACACGATCAGGCCGACATAGAGCAGGTAGTAAAACGGGCTGCCGCGGCCCAGCAGCGTCGAGATCGTCGCCAGAACGCCCGACCCCGAACTTCCCTGCGCGAAATTGGCGGCCGTGGTCGGCAGCAGCAGCAGCGAAGACGCGAAAATCGGCGGAATGACGCCGGCGGTGTTGAGCTTGAGCGGCAGGAACGAGGTTTGCCCCTCGTACATCTTATTGCCGACCTGGCGCTTGGGATAGGTGATCGGCACCCGCCGCTGCGCGCGCTCCATGAACACGATGAACGTGATCACCGCCATCGCCATGACGATGACGCCGATCACCAGGCCGGTCGAGATCGCGCCCTGGCGGCCAAGCTCGAACGTCTGGACGATCGCTTCGGGAAGACGCGCCACGATGCCCGCGAAAATGATCAGCGAAGAGCCATTGCCGACGCCGCGCGAGGTGATCTGTTCGCCGAGCCAGACGAGGAACATCGTGCCCCCGGTCAGCGTCACCACGGTCGACAAAGTGAAGAACAGGCCGGGCTCGGCGACGATGCCTTCGCGCCCCTGCAGGCCGACCGAAATGCCATAGGCCTGAAAAACCGCCAGAATCACGCAGAGGTAGCGCGTGTATTGATTGAG
>JBEKSH010000025.1:0-10281 GCA_049517235.1 Roseiarcus sp.
GAGTAAAACCACCCGATCACCGTAGTCAGAGGCAGGATGGTCCTGTCCGGAGAGGTCCAACTGGCGAGACTGGGGTAGATGAGGATGATGTACCCGAAAAACGTGAGTACGAAACCGGCCAAGAACCCCGCGATACCTACCCAGGGCTGCTTCAGGCCCAAGTCGACCCACGGCCAGTGTCCCATGCCGGTGCCCAGGATGCCCCAGGTGTAGAACCCGATGAGCACAATCATGGCGGTGGCGGTGTAACCTCCCTTGCTGATATCGAAGGCGGGGTCGATTGACCCGTAGCCGTGAAGCAGCACGCCCGGCACAATCAGGGCAAGCACCGTGGTTAGCGCGATCCAAAGCAAACCGCTTACGGGCTGCGTCAGGTGGCCAAGCCCCCACAACTGGCCCAGAAAGGCAAAGAAAACAACGAACAGGATCGACCAGAAAAGCACTACCCCGAACGGTTGAGGATAGAGTTTCCACACCGCTTGGCTGGGATCTGCGAAGAGCACCCAGATGAGGTAGCTGCCGACCGAGATGATCAAGAGACTCATCAGCGAGAACATGGTCGGGCCAAGCTGCAATCCAAAGGGTTTTTTCTCTAGTGTTTCCATCACATGTGTTCCTTCGTGTTTGAACGTTGAACTCCGGACGGATGCGGCCCCCGTATCCGTACCTTCACAATGCCGCGCGTTGGATTCTATTCGGGCACGAGAACCTTGTCGTTATCGACATTGGATAGAAATTGGCCTCGATAATCTTCGCCTCAAGGGAACTTTGTCGTTCACTTGAACCGCTTGTGAGGACTGTGATGCTGTGCCTCACCGCGACCCTGGGGTTCATTCGGGCGATGGTGCAGGGCCATCGCAACACCAGACCGACGCAGGGCCACGACGAGGTGGACCGGGTGGTGCGTGTCGGCGCTATCCCACCGGAAAGCATGCCGGCGTGCCGCGCGCGGCCTGTGCTGCTTGCCGCGAACCCCCCAGGCCGGCCGTACCCTCAGGGTGATTCAATTCACCGCATTGCGTTGGGGAGGGTTGATGGATTCTTTTGGCGTCCTCTGATTTGGAGGGTGTTTGATGGGGACGCTTTGGGAAGCGCTTGAGGGTTTGCCGGACCGGCGCACGCGGAAAGGGCGGCGATATGAATTGGTCTCGATTGTCGGCTTGTCGCTGGCGGCGATGTTGTCTGGGGCCAATGATCTGCTGGCGATCTATCGATTTGGCCGCCGCCTCACGCCCAAAGGTCTTGAGATGCTGGGCATCCAGCGTCGCCGGGCGCCGTGCCATTCGACTTATCACTATGTTTTTCAATCGATTTCGTCGGGCGATCTGGAGCGCGCGCTGGGTCGGTTGGTGGCCGCGGACGGTCCGCCCGGCCACGTCGCGATTGACGGCAAGCGCCTGCGCGGCAGCCGCCAGAGCGAGACGAGCCGTGGCGTGCATATGTTGCAGGCCTTCAAGCCCGTGTCAGAGACGGGCTTACTGGAAACCAAAGGACTCGCCGCCATGCCCTTGAAATTAGTCGCGCCGCGTTGCGCATGAGCTTGACCCAGGGATGAAAAATATTCGTCTGCGTCGTCGCCGGATTGCTCATGCCGAACTCGCCGGCAAGACGCTTCGCGTCCAGTGCTCCAACGCGAAAGGCGACAAGCGTTCCGCGACCAACGACAATCGCCAGCGCGAACGAATGGACCATCAATGCCATCGGCGCGCGGGCGCGCAAGCCGATGACGGTTGACGCATCGATCGCGTCGATCAGCTGGCGCGCCTCGCCGAATTTGCTCATGCGTTGACGGCGTGTCGCGGAATTCAAATACGCTCGTTGGCACACGCCCGCCATTAAACATAAAGCACACGGGAGGCGCTAAACATAAGATTTCCCTCGCTATTTTCCCCAAACAGAGCAATCGTCATGCCTGCAGAAGGCGCGCAAAGGCGCCCGCGTTATTCGACATGCCGACGTAACGATCGGCGAATTCTTCGGCCCCGTCCGGCTCGCATCCGGTCCGGGGCTCGCGGTGGTGACGGCGACAGCGCCGTTTCAACCGAGAGGACAATCCCGATGAATTCTCCTGCCAAACTCACCGACACGCAACTTATGGTTTTGTCCGCTGCCTCGCAGCGCGAGGACCGGCGCGTGATCATGCCAAACAAATTGCGCGGCGGGGCAGCAAATAAATTGCTTGCGACGCTGACCTCAAAGGGAATGATTGAGCCTATTGCCCAAAGCGAGGAGGTCGGGAGTGCGCCCGGCGCGAGTTTGGCGGGACTGACCAATTACCGCATCAGCGCCTTGGGCTTGGCGCGCATCGGTGTCGGCGAGGTCGAGCCCGTTCCAGCCACGGCCGGCGACGCAGGACAGATTTCTGGACCGTGCGCTGAACGCGCGAGCCCAGCTGTTGAAGATTCGGCCAAAAGTGCATCGAGCGTTGACCAGGGTCGTGATGAAGAGGCTGCTGACGGCGAGAGCACGCCTCTGGCATCCAATGTGACGGCGGATCACCCTATGCATGCTTCCGATTCTGCACGGTCGAACTTCCCGTTGTCGAAAACACCAGCGCATGATTCCGAAGTCGGCGCCGCCGGTAGTTCCAACCGCCCACCGCGCGCAGGTTCAAAGCTCGACCGGGTCATTGTGTTGCTTTCATCCGACACGGGCGCCACGATCGATGAACTCATCAGCCTGACGGGCTGGCTTCCGCATACGGCGCGAGCGGCCCTAACGGGTCTTCGCCACCGAGGGTACGATGTGCGCCTCGAACGTGGCGACAAGGCGCGCGGCTCCGTCTACCGCGTCGTATTCGCTCACGCGATTGCATCGTGACAGCCATGCGTGCGAAAGCAATGGCCTTGTCGCGGCGGCCGAAGAGCCATTTGGCCGGCGACACCTCCCAGCCGGACGCTGCGCCATCCGGCGCCGTCGACCTCAGCGACTCGCGGTTTTCGGCTGGTCGATTTGACCAGCCGGAGGCGGCCAGAACGGCGGACGCCAAGAGCCAGCTCCCGGATCGTCTCGCGGCGTTGCCAAGTCTCAGCCTCGGGGACCTGCGTCTGGAATGGCGGCGGCTATATCGCGCCGAGCCGCCGAGACTGAGCCGCGACATCATGATGCGGGCCATCGCCTATCGGCTCCAGGAGATCGCCCATGGCGGTTTGTCCAGAATAACGCAGAGGAGGCTGACGACCCTGGGACACGAACTCGAAACCGCCGGACGGATTGCGCCGCCGCCGGGTCCTCGGATTAAACCCGGCGCGCGCCTCATTCGGGAATGGCATGGTCGAACGCATACGGTTTGCGTCACCGAGACTGGCTTCGAGTTCGAGGGAAAGACCTATCGGTCCCTGACGAAAATTGCGTTCAACATTACGGGAGCCCAATGGTCTGGCCCACGATTCTTCGGGCTGACGAAACCGCCGTCAGCCGCGATGCCGGACGACGCCTCGAACAGCGCGGAGACAATCCCGGAGAGCGCAAATGGCTGATCCTCGCCAAAACGGCTCCCTGGCGCGCGCCAGGATTCGCTGCGCCATCTACACCCGAAAATCCTCGGAAGAGGGCCTCGAGCAGGAGTTCAACTCGCTCGACGCGCAACGAGAAGCCTGCGAGGCCTATGTCGCGAGCCAGAAGCACGAGGGTTGGACCGTCCTGCCGGCGCTCTATGACGATGGCGCGTATTCGGGCGGCACGATGGATCGTCCGGCGCTGCAGCGGATTCTGGACGACATTCGCGCCCGCAAGATCGATGTCGTCGTCGTCTACAAGGTTGATCGGTTGACGCGATCGCTGGCCGATTTCGCCAAGATCGTCGAGGTGTTTGACGCCCACGGCGTGTCGTTCGTCTCCGTCACTCAGTCCTTCAATACGACGAGCAGCATGGGACGTCTCACGCTTAATGTCCTGCTCTCTTTCGCCCAGTTCGAGCGCGAGGTCACGGGAGAGCGAATCCGCGACAAGATAGCCGCCTCAAAGAAGAAGGGCATGTGGATGGGTGGGCTGCCGTCGCTCGGTTACGACGTTAGGGATCGCAAACTCGTCGTCAACGAAGCGGAAGCCGCGACTGTCCGCCATATTTTTCAGCGCTACCTCGAGTTCGGCGCGGTGCGAACCCTGCAGACCGACCTCGACGCGGCCGGCATCGTCAGTAAGCGCCGCACTGCCGCCGATGGAAGCCCATATGGCGCCCAAAAGTTTTCCCGTGGGGCGCTGTATCTGATGCTGAAGAACCGGATTTATCGGGGCGAGATCGTCCATAAGGGCAAGGCGTTCCCAGGCGAGCACGCGGCCATTATCAACGAAGAGCTGTGGTTGCGGGTGCAGCGCCATCTCGAAGACAATCGAGTCGAGCGGCGTAAGGGCGCCGAGGATAAAGAACAGAGCCTGCTGGCCGGAATTCTGTTGGACGCCAATTCAAATCTAATGACGCCCGTGCGCACCGTGAAAAAAGGAACGCGATACCGCTACTATGTCTCTCGCAACCTCATCACCGGAACCGTTGCGGACAATTCCAACGGTCAGCGGCTTCCGGCGTCAAGTCTCGAAGCGCTTGTCGTCAGCCGCATGCGATCCCTCTTTGCCGATCCGGTCGAAATCCTGAATGCGATCTCGAATAGCCGATATGATGCGCCAGTCCAAAAAAGGTTGAGAGATGCAGCGACCGCGCTCTCCGCGCAGTGGGACGGCTTGCCGACCGAATCGCTGCATGACCTCCTGCGCTTCATCATCGTCAGAGCGCAGGTCCACGCAGATCGAATTGAGCTCCAAGTCGATCCTGCGCGATTAGCCAGGCGGCTACTGAACGATGGCAACGGCGATGTGAGTCACGACGCGCAAGCGGTCAAAGATGGCGACGAAGAGCATCCGATTACGCTGAGCATTCCGGCTCGGCTAAAACGAACCGGAATGGAGATGAAGTTCATCATCCAGGGCGCTACGAATTCGGCCCCGGCAGATACGAGCCTGATCCGGCTGCTTGTACGGGCCCAAAAAATTGGCAAGCGATTGTTTGAGACCGGCTGCCCGACCCTGGAGGACATCGCCCGGGAGGGAAACATCGGCGCCTCTTACGCAACGCGCCTCGTGCGGTTGACCTTCCTCGCCCCCGATATCGTCGCCGCGATCCTGGCGGGAAATCAACCCGCCGACCTCACCGCCAGCAAGCTGATGGTCGACACGCGTCTGCCGCTCGATTGGCGTGACCAGCGAGCGGCGTTGGGTTTCGCCTAAAGCAATCTATACATCCCAAGTGCTGTGATCCCTGGGCCCGCCATGGGTCGGCGACGAGAATCGCGCTTGATCTGCGGGAGGACTGCGGCTCACAGAGAGACGCGTCGGAAAGAGGCATTCGCCTACCAGGCAGTCAGAGACTCCCGTACCACCGAAAATGGTTTCCGAGACTTCCGTGCGTAGAGAGCCGATATTTCGCCCTCAAAGCGTCTCTGCAGACCGAGCGAAAAATGCATCGCCGATAACGCCCCGAAATGAGGGGACAATTTGGCGTCATAAAGGTCAAATAACACTGTCGTATCAATAGCTTAAGTCGTGGCGGAGAGGGAGGGATTTGAACCCCCGATACGGTTGCCCGTATGCCGCATTTCGAGTGCGGTGCATTCAACCACTCTGCCACCTCTCCGGCGCTTCGCCGCGGCCCTTGGGCTTGGCGCATGGTCGGCGCGGCGATTAACATGGCGCGCATACCCGCACAAGGCGCTTCGATCATCCCGCATCCGGATCGGCCGCGCGCCCAGGAGCATCCCATCCGGCCGGGCCGCGTCGCTTGAGGCCCACTCCCGGACGCACGTCGTTCACCAGGCTTCGAACGCCCGCCTGACTTCACTCAGGAAGCGCGCCCTGCGTTCCGGATTGGTGCGGTTCATGTCGTAATGGGCGAGGTAGTCGCAGCTGGCGCGCGGGCTGACGAGCAAGCGCAGCGAACGCTTGACGACGCGGCGCGGCGGATCGCCCATCAGGATCGTGCGCAATCGGCTGCCGCCATAAGTGCAGACGGCGGCGAGCTTCCTGATGTTGCGCAGGGTCGTTGTATAGGAGCCGTCAGCCGCCAGTTCGAAACTGACGCCCGGCAGAAAGACCTTGTCGACAAATCCTTTCAGGAACGCCGGAAAACCATAATTCCACACGGGAAACACGAGGACCAGCGCCTCGGCGTCGAGCAGCCGCTCGACATAGGGCGCGACCGGCGCCCGGTTGATCGCCTTGTTGTGATAGTTGATTCGCTCCTGCCGGCTCATCACGGGATCGAAGCCCTCGCCATTGAGATCGCAATCGTCGACCTGATGGCCGCGCGCGCGCAAGGCGTCGACGACCTGCGCGCGCAGCGCCGCGACAAAGCTGGTCTCGACCGGATGGGCGTAGACAACCAGCACGCGCATCGCCTCACGCCCCCGCCGCGCGCGCGCGCTCCTCCAGACCCGGAAACAGGAAATTGCTCCCCGCGCGATAGTCGAAATCCGGGTCCTCCCAGGCGACCATCTTGCCGGGATTGAGCAGGCCGCGCGGATCGGCCTCTTTCTTGAAGGCGAGTTGCACCGAATCGGTCTGCTTCATGCCGCCTTCCTCCAGCGTATAGCGATGCGCGTTGAAAATCGGCGCGCCCATCGCCTCGTGGATCGCCATGATTTCATCGAGCCGCTCCGCCGTGGTGAAGCGCACGAGCGGCAATCCGAAACAGGTGACCTTGCCGTTGAAGCGCACGAATTCGAGATGGCCCGTCACCTCCGCGCCGAAATGATCGTGAATCCTCTTCACCGTCGCGAGCTGGTCGGGAAACGGATAGAGCGCCTGCAGATAGGTGATCGCCGGCTCGACGCGCAACGCGCGCAGGGTCGTGTGGTTCCAGGCCAGCTCGTAGTTCGGCGGCAGGCCCTTGCGCTCCTCCGGCGAGGCGAGCGAGGAATCGAACAAGACGCCCGCCCCCTTGTAGCGGCGCGTGAAGGCGCGCAGCGCGTCGAGAGACTGTTCGGCGACCATCGCCAGCACGACGCTCTGATCGCGCGCGATGAGATGGCGATGGCGCAGGAAATAGTCGTGCGGGGCGGGGCTCGCGACCGCGGTTGCGAGTTTGACGAGCAGCCCGTCCTCCTCGCCCAGCGCGTTGGCGTAGGCGCTCGCCGCTTCGAACGTCGCGAAGCCGACGATCAGGTCGACCCACTCATAGGCCGCGGTCAGCGGCATTTCGACCTCGGTGATGACGCCGTTGGTCCCGTAGGCGTGCGCGGCCTTGTGCAGATCCTCGCCGGTCAGTTCGAGAGCGCGCGGCGTCGCCTCCATCGTCAGGACGCGCAGGCGCAGGATATTGCCGAGATCGCGCAAGCCGCCCCATCTGATCGAGCCGACGCCGCCCGAGCCGCCCGCCACGAAGCCGCCGATCGACGCGGTCGCGTAAGTCGAGGGGTGCATGCGCAGCTCCTGTCCGCCCTGCCGCGTCCGCCCGTCGATCGCCGCGATGACCGCGCCGGGTTCGCTGACGACGCGCCCCGGCGAAATCGACTTGATCTTGTCCATCGCCGCCATATTGAGCACGACGCCGCCGGCGAGCGGCATCGCCTGACCATAATTGCCGGTGCCCGTCCCGCGCGGCGTGATGGGAATTTGCAAGGCATAGGCGGCGGCGAGGATCGCGGCGACTTCCGCCTCGTTGCTCGGCGTCACGATCAGATCCGCGACGACGGAATCGAGCGCGCGCTTGAGAACGGGCGAATACCAATAAAAGTCGCGGCTCTTCTGGCGCTCCAGAACCGGATTGTCCTCGCATTGGTCCGGGCCGATCGCTTCACGGAACGCGGCGATGTCATAGCTCATGGATGAAGCCCCTCGCATTGATCGAGCTCGGCATAGGCCGGCAGCGGCGCGCTGACCGGCGCCCCGGCGCGCAGAACCTTTCGATCTTCCTGCGGACGCGCGAACAATTCGGTGAAGGAGCGCGCGCGCGTCAGGATCATGTCGGCGGGCGCGCCGGGGCCGAGCTTGCCGGCGTCCAGGCCCATCGCCTGGGCGGGCGCGGCGAACAGCGCGGGCGCCCAGGGCTCGGCGGGGCAGTCGAGATGAAGGATGCGCGCGCCCTCGCGCCAGACTTCCATCATGTCGAGATCGCCATAGGCGTAGAACGGATCGCGCGTATTGTCGCTGGCGATCATCACGCGCACGCCCGCCGCCTTCAATTCGTGCAAGGCGGTGACGCCGCGCCATCGCGGCGTGCCGCCCTCGCGCCGATCCTGCAGGTAAAGATTGCACATCGGCAGCGACACGACGTCGAGGCCGGCGCGCGCGACCAGATCGATGGTGCGCTTCATGCGGTCCTCGCCTTGCAGGGCGAGCGAGCAGCAATGGCCGACGAGTATGCGGCCGGCGAAGCGGTGATCGAGCGCGGCCTGGGCGATCATCGACAGGGAGACGGCCGCTGGATCGGCGGTTTCGTCGACGTGAAAATCGAGATCGAAGCCCTTGCGCGCCGCCAGACGAAACAGCACGTCGAGCGCTTCGGCCAAGCGCGGGACCATATAGGTCACCGCGCCGAGCAGGCGCGAGCCATGCGCGTCGACCATCGCCTCGACGTCGCGCATATGCGCCTCGTCGAACGCGAAGTCGACGCGGAACAGCGGCGCGGCCTGAAGCGCGATGCGACCGCGCCAGCGCTCGCGCGCCTCGGCGAACACCGGCCAGCTGATCGCCGTCTGCGGGCCGAGGCTGTCGATATGGGTGCGGATCGCGCCGGTTCCATGCGCATAGGCGCAGCGCAGGCCGAACTCCATGCGCGTCGCGACGTCGCGCGCGCTCCAATTTGCGAGCCTGTCCGCCGCCACCGTATCCAGCGCGGCGCCGAACGTTCCGTCGGGATTGGCGGCGCGCGGCCAGATATGACCCTTGTCGAGATGGGTGTGCGCGTCGACGAACAGCGGCAGCACGATGGCGCCGCCCAGCGCGAGACGCGGCGCCTGCGCGCCCGCCAGGCCGGCGCCGGCGGGCGCCACGGCGCCGATGCGCCCCGCCTCGATCAACAGATCGACTTGCGCAAAGCCTTCGCGATCGACTTCGTTGGTCTCCACCGCAAGCAAGGAGCGCGGAATCTTGGCATCGAGCAGCGCATAGCGCGGCGCGCGGGCGATCGAATAAAAACCGCTCATCTCACGCCTCGCGACGCCGGGCGCTGTCATGCCAGCGGCGCAGCAACAGGTTCGAAATCGCGGTGAGCAGCAAGTAGATCAGAATGCCGGCCACCGAGATCAGCAGAAGCGCCGCGAACATGCGCGGAATATTGAGACGAAAGCCCGATTCGACGATGCGATAGGCGAGGCCCGCGCCCTGCCCCGCCGAGCCCGCCGCGATTTCCGCGACGATCGCGCCAATCAGCGCGAGCCCGCCGCCGATCCGCAAACCGCCCAGGAAATACGGCAGGGCGGAGGGCAGGCGCAGCCACAGAAGCTGCTGCCAGTGCGACGCGCGATAGAGCTGAAACAGATCGAGCAGGTTGTGATCGGCCGAGGCCAGGCCGAGGGCGGTGTTCGACAGGATCGGAAAAAACGCGACGAGGAACGCGCAGACGAGCACGGCGGTGTTGGAGCTCAGATAGATCAGCAGCAATGGCGCGATCGCCACGATCGGCGTCACCTGCAGGATCACCGCAAAAGGAAAGAAGGCGCGTTCGACGATCCGCGATTGCGCAAACAGCACCGCCAGCGCGACGCCGCCCACCACCGCCAACGCCAGCGCCTCGAACGTGATGTGCAGGGTCACCAGCAACGAGCCGTAGAGCGTCCACCAATCCTTGACCAGCGTCAAAAGAATCAGGCTTGGCGCAGGCAGCACGTAGGGGGGGATTTCCTCGTACCAGACAACAAACTCCCAGCCGAGCAGCGCGAGGACAAAAGCCAGCGTCGGCAGCACGAGTTCAAGAAGCCTTTGGCGGTTCAGGCGCATGGCGTCCCCGCAGCCTCGTCAAGCGGCTTTGACTCCATCGCGCTGTGCAGCGCCAGGGAAGTCGCCCGGCAGCGGTCCGCATAGAGGGGGCTATGGCGGAATTCCAGATCGCGCGGCAACGGCGCGTCGATGGGAATTTCCGCGACGACGCGCCCCGGCCGCGCCGCCATGACGACGATGCGCGTCGACAGAAAGACGCTTTCGTAAACCGAATGGGTCACGAAGACCACCGTCGCGGCAAGCGAACACTTGAGCGCGACGAGATCGTCGTTCAATTTGCTGCGCGTGATTTCATCCAGCGCCGCGAAGGGTTCGTCCATCAGCAGCAGCGCCGGGCGCATCACCAGCGCGCGC
>JBEKSH010000026.1:0-10115 GCA_049517235.1 Roseiarcus sp.
GCCGACCAGCATGACGCGCGCGTCCGGCGCCCCGTCCGAAAAAACCAGCCGCGTCGCTGTCGCCTTCAGCCCGCAGCCGTCGAATTTCTCAAGCAGACCGCGCAGTTCATCCAAGTTTTGCGCGCTCGCCGCCAAGGCGCCCGCCGAGCGCCTCGCCTCGTCGGGCGCCGTCGCGACGGGCTCGATCCTCGTCGCCGGCTTGGCGGCCTGCTGGCTGGCCGGCGGCGCGTCGAAGCGGTCGTGCGGCGCGTCGTCGATCGCAAGATCGACGCCCGCGTCGACCCACCAGCGCAAGGTTTCCGCCGCCCCTTGCGCGTCAAGGGCGCGAGAAACGGCGTTCGGATCTTTTGGCGGCATGAATGAAGCGGCTCGAAAGCGACGGCCAAACGCGCAGGGCGCTCAGGCGAGCATGACGCGCGTTCTAGCACGCCGTTTCAGGGAATCGAAGAGCCAGTCGACATTTGGCCGGCTTAGGTACAAAACAGCCCGCCGATCCACGAAACGGAAGGCTTCTTGCCGCTGCATCGTCGCGCATTGTCCAAGGGAACAGGAATGGCCGTCGAATCCGAATTGCCCGCCCGCGAATCGATGGACTTCGACGTCGTCATCGTCGGCGCCGGCCCCGCGGGCCTGGCGGCCGCGATAAGGCTGAAGCAGCTCAGCGCCGACATTTCGGTGGTGATCGTCGAAAAGGGCTCGGAAGTCGGCGCGCATATCCTGTCGGGGGTGGTGATCGATCCGATCGGCCTCGACCGATTGATTCCCGATTGGCGCAGCGACCCCGATCGCCCGCTCAAGACAGCGGTCGTCAAGGACCGCTTCATGGTGCTTGGCCCGTCGGGCGGCGTCGCGCTGCCCAACTGGCCGATGCCGAGGCTGATGGGCAACCATGGCAATTTCATCGGCTCGCTGGGCGCGACGACGCGGTGGCTACTGACCCGGGCGGAGGCGCTCGGCGTCGAAATCTATCCGGGCTTCGCCGCGACGGAAGTTCTTTTCGGGCCGAACGGCGAGGCGGTCGGCGTCGCCACCGGCGATATGGGGATCGGCCGGGACGGCCGCCGCAAAGCCAGTTTCACGCGCGGCATGGAGCTTCGCGGCAAATACCTGCTGCTCGCCGAAGGCGCGCGCGGCTCGCTGACCAAACAGATCGTCGTCCGCTATCGCCTTGACGCGGGGCGCGAACCGCAAAAATACGGCATCGGACTGAAGGAAATCTGGCAAGTCGATCGCGCCAGGTTTCAACCTGGCCTCGTCCAGCACAGTTTCGGCTGGCCGCTGGGTTCCGGGTCGAGCGGCGGCTCCTTTCTCTACCATTATGACGAGGGGCTGGTCGCGGTCGGCTTCGTGGTGCATCTGAACTACACCAACCCGACGCTTTCGCCGTTCGACGAATTTCAGCGCTTCAAGACGCACCCGCTGATCGTCGATACGTTCGTCGGGGGCAAACGCCTCGCCTATGGCGCGAGGGCGATCAGTTCGGGCGGCTGGCAATCGGTTCCCAAGCTGTGCTTTCCCGGCGGCGCGCTGATTGGCTGCGCGGCCGGATTCGTCAATTTCGCGCGGATCAAAGGCTCGCACAACGCGATGCTCTCGGGGATGTTGGCGGCCGAGAAACTGTGCGACGCCCTGAACGCCGGCCGCGCCAACGACGAGTTGACCGCTTACGAGGAAGCCTGGCGCGGCTCCGACGTCGGCCGCGATCTCTTCAAGGTCCGCAACGTCAAGCCGCTGTGGTCCCGGCTCGGGCTCGCTTTCGGCGTCGCCTTTGGCGGCCTCGACATGTGGACCAACGAACTGGCCGGGCTCTCGCTGTTCGGCACCTTGAAACACGGAAAGCCGGACAGCGCGGCGCTCAAGCCCCTGGCGCAGGTCAAGCCGATCGTCTATCCCAAGCCCGACGGGCGCGTCTCTTTCGACAAGGCTTCGTCGGTCTTCCTGTCCAACACCAATCACGAAGACGACCAGCCGGTTCACCTGCGTTTGAAGGACCCGAGCATTCCGATCCGTGTCAATCTGCCCGAATATGGCGAACCGGCCCGGCTCTATTGCCCCGCCGGCGTCTACGAAGTGGTCTACGCCGACGAAGCGACCCGTTCAGACCCGCGTTTCGTGATCAACCCGCAGAACTGCGTCCACTGCAAGACATGCGATATCAAGGATCCCGCCGAGAACATCGATTGGACGCCGCCCGAAGGCGGAGGCGGCCCCAATTATCCCGACATGTGATCGGGCGCGGTCGGCAAATTTTCTCTTTTGCTCAAAACCGCCATTTTTCACGGCGATTGATTGGCCTATAAGGTTGCGAGAAGCTCATACCGTCGGGGTGGCGGCGTGCTGGCGCTAGCGGCGAAAGAAAGTCGAAACACGTGGCTCTGCAGATTGTACCTTGCCATATTCTCGGCCGACCGGCCGCCCGCATCATCATCGCCGCCGCGATCGGCCTCTCCTTGTCCGGCGCCTCGGCCCTGGCGAGAGACAGCATCGCCACGTCGACGCCCATTGAGGCGGGTGAAAGCCAGGCCGGAAATTATCTTGCCGCGCTTGTCGCGGGGGCGGATCGCGACACCACGGCGGCGGCGCTGTATTTTCGTGAAGCCTTGCGCGCCGATCCTCGCAACCCCGAATTGATCGAGCGCGCATTCGCGGCAGCCTTGGCGAACGGCAACATGACGGAGGCGTTTCAGCTCTCCGACCGGCTGCTGGCGCGCGATCCGAACAATAGCCTCGCCCGTCTGACCTCGGCCGTTCGGGCGATCGCCGACGGCCAGTATGCCGCCGCGCGGGTCCAACTGGCCGGCGGCGAGGCCGGCCGGGCGCACGACGTGACCACCACGCTGCTGACCGCGTGGAGCTTCGCGGGGCTCAACGACGGTCGTCGTGCGCTCGATACGCTCGATCGCTTTCGCGACCCGTCTTTCGCGGTTTTCCGGGATTATCACGCCGGCCTGATCGCCGACCTGACAGGCAATGCGCCCGAAGCGTTGAAACGATTGAAGGCCGCCTATGACGGCGAGAAGAATACGCTGCGGCTCGCCGACGCCTACGCCCGCTATCTGGCCCGGCGCGGCGACCATGACGGCGCCAAGCAGATCTATGACGATTTCGCGCATGTGCTTCCGCACCATCCGATCGTCGACGGCGCGCTGGCGGATCTGGCGGCCGGCCGGCCGCTTGATCCGGTCATCCGCAACGCCAAGGACGGCGCCGCGGAGGTGCTTTACGGGCTCGGCGGCGCCGGCAGCAGGCAAGGGGACGAACTGGCGGCGCTGATCTATTTGCGTCTGGCGTTGTATTTGCGCCCCGATCATGCGCTCGCGGCCGTCACCGTCGCCGACCTCTATGAGCAGCTCAAGCAGAATGAGGCGGCGATCGAGGCCTACGAACTGGTGCCCGAGACTTCGCCGATGCGCGAGAGCGCGAATATCCAGGCGGGGCTGTCGCTCGATGCGCTCGGCCGCTCGGACGACGCGGTCAAACGGCTACAGGAGATTGTCGCCGCCAATCCCAACGACGTCGACGCCTTGGGCGCCCTGGCCAGTCTGCAGCGCTCCGCCAAGAAATTCGAGGACGCCGCGCAGACCTACGGCAAGGCGATCGACCTGATCGGCAAACCCGACCGCGGCAATTGGACGCTGTTCTATTTTCGTGGAATCTGTTTTGAACGCATCAAGCAATGGCCGAAGGCCGAAGCGGATTTCAAGACGGCGCTCGAGCTTTTCCCCGATCAGCCGCTGGTTCTGAATTATCTCGGCTATACCTGGGTCGATCAGGGCGTCAATCTGGACGAAGCGTTCAAGATGCTGCGCCGGGCGGTCGACCTGCGGCCGACCGACGGCTATATCGTCGACAGCCTCGGATGGGCCAATTTCAAGCTTGGCCATTATGAAGAAGCGACCCAGCAGCTCGAAAAAGCGATCGAGATGAAGCCGGCCGATCCCGTCGTCAACGACCATCTCGGCGACGCCTATTGGCGCATGGGCCGCAAACTCGACGCTCATTTTCAGTGGAACCACGCGCGCGACATGGGGCCTGAACCCGAAGATTTGCCGTCCATCCTGAAGAAGATCGACTCCGGTCTGCCCGATGAAACGCCCGCCGCCGCCCAGACGGAGCCCAAGAAGGACGGCGGCTGAGCCTGGTGGATTCATCGCCCGGGAGCCGACGGATTTGGCGGGCGCGCGCCAAGGTCAACCTGACGCTGCACATTTTAGGCCGACGCCACGACGGATGGCACGATCTCGACAGCGTCGTCGCGTTCGCCGGCTGTTGCGACTGGCTGCTTTTTGAACCGGCCGGAGCTCTGTCTTTGAGCGTCGACGGGGCGACGGCCGAGGCGGCCGGCCAGCCCGCTGACAATCTTGTTCTTCGCGCGGCGCGCGAATTGCTTGATCGCGTCCCTGGGCTGCGGCTCGGCAGGTTTCATTTGCGCAAAAATCTGCCGGTCGCGGCCGGCCTTGGCGGCGGCTCGTCGGATGCGGCGGCGGCGCTGCGCGCGCTGGCGCACGAAAACGCTCTGGCGGTAGACGATCCCCGCCTTTGGGCGGCAGCGCGCGCGACCGGCTCCGACGTTCCCGTATGCCTCGACCCACGGGCGCGGATCATGGGCGGAACAGGCGAGACCCTGGGTCCCTGCCTGCAATTGCCCCCCCTGTTCGCGGTGCTGGCCAATCCCGGCGTCGCCGTTGCGACGCCCGCTGTCTTCGCGCGCCTCGGCTTCGCCAAGGGGGCGCCATCCGGGCTCGGTCCATCGCCGGCGCCCAGCGTCGGGGCGGATCGAACGACCGCGATCCGAATCTTGAGAGTGGGCCGAACCTACATGCAGGCCCGCGCCCGCGGGCGGGCCCCGGCGATATCGGACGTGCTCGACGCGCTGTCGGCCGTTCAAGGCGCCGCGGTGGTCCGGATGTCGGGCTCGGGCGCGACATGCTTCGCCTTGTTCGAAGATCGGTCGACGGCCGCGCGCGCCGCCCACGCCATCGCCCGCGAGCGCCCCGACTGGTGGGTGAAGGCGACGGTGCTTCGTTAGATGTTTAACCCATCTTATTCACGACAGGTCGCGTTTTTGGCTGGCCAGCGTGGTGTAAAGGTCTGATTTGGCGTAGGATTTGGCTGCTTACACCGATCCGTTTCGCCTCTCGCCCCCCACCCGCTCGCCATGACCGACTCTAATCTGCCGCCGTTCACATTTCCAGCCGTTGGCCGCAAACCGGTGACGGCCGCTTTCGATGGCGGGCGGCTGACCTCGGATGGCGGCGTCATGCTGCTTTCGATGGCCGAGCGTCGGTTGGGGATCGCGGAAAGATTGGCGCATTGCTTTCCTGATCGCCGCGACCCGCTGCGCATCACGCACACGCTGGCGGACATGGTGCGCGCCCGCATCCTGGCGATCGCCTGCGGTTACGAGGACGCCGACGATCTCGACGCTTTGCGCGTCGATCCCGCCTTCAAGCTCGCCTGCGGACGGCGGCCCGACACGGGCGCGAATCTGTGTTCGCAGCCGACGCTGTCGCGGCTGGAGAATGCCCCTTCGCTGAAGGACGCGGTCCGGCTCACATGGGCGCTCGTCGATCAATGGATGGCCTCCTACGAACGGGAGCCCGCGTCTGTCGTTCTCGATATCGATGACACCTGCGATGTCGTGCATGGGCATCAGCAGCTCTCGCTCTTCAACGCCCATTACGACGAGCGCTGCTTTCTGCCCATCCATGTCTACGACACCGAGCGCTCGCGTCCCGTCGCAGTCGCGTTGCGCCCCGGCAAGACGCCGTCGGGCGTCGAGGTGCGCGCGCATTTGCGCCGGCTCGTGCGCCATATCCGCCAACGCTGGACGAGGACGCGCATCACCTTCCGAGGCGACGGCCACTACGCCCGGCCCGAGGCGATGCAATGGTGCGAAGCCAACCGCGTCGACTACGTTTTCGGACTTCCCGGCTCGAAGCCGCTGTCGAAGAAAATCGACGAGGCGGCGGATGCGGTGCGCACCGAACGTGCGATGTCGAACAAACCCGTTGTGCGCGGCTACGCCGAAACACGCCACAAGGCCAAATCCTGGAGCCGCGAGCGGCGCGCCGTCGCCCGCATCGAAGCCACGCCGCTCGGGCTCGACACCCGCTTCGTCGTCACCACCATCGAATATGGCGCGGCCGAATGGATCTACGACAGCCTCTATTGCGCGCGCGGACAGGCGGAGAACCTCATCAAACTACACAAGACGCAGCTCGCTTCCGATCGAACGTCCTGTCGGTCCCCCATCGCCAATCAGGTGCGCCTCGTGCTGCACACGGCGGCCTACTGGCTCATGCTCACCGTTCGCCACGCCATCCCCAAACCACGCGATCTCGCGCACGCCGAATTCTCCACCCTGCGGCTGCGCCTGATCAAGATCGCCGCTCGCGTCATCGAAACCGCAAGCCGTGTCCGCCTCGCTTTCGCCGCCGGTTGCCCCGAGGCCGACCTGTTTCGTGGCCTGACCGGCGCCCTCGCACCGCTCGGACCCTGAACGGCGGGGCAAGGAGCGCCCCTTCCGCCCGTCATCATTCCTCCAACGCGTGTCCAAAAGTATCGATCGTCAGACGGTGAAAATGCCGATCGAACCCGCACGCCTATTCTCGCCTCAAGCCAAAAAAGCGCAAAACCGAACGTCGTCATGAATAGGAAGGGCTAATTCGCCGATTCGTTCGCGCGGATCGTCGTCGGCTTACTCACGAAGGCGATGACATTCACTCCTCCGGCATCCCGGCCTTGCGCAGGCCGGCGATGATACGTTCGCGCCAGGACCCCAGGATCGGAACATTCGGGGTCATCAGGCGAGCCAAATATGCATTATACTGCGCCAGGGTCACCAATTGCGTTCCCGCGAGCGCCGCGTAACGCTGGTAGACTTTATGTGCTTCGCTATCTCGCCCGAGATTGCCGAGCGTGGCCGCTTTCAGCCTTAGAAATTGACGATCGGCCGGACTCAGGACCAAAGCCTGATTGACGAGAGCCAACGCCTCCGGATCGCGTCCGAGAATTGAAAGAGCGAGCGCTTTCTCGAACAAGAAATACCACATTGCGGGATCGTGCGGACTAAGCCGCATGGCCTTGTCGAGAACGGCGATAGCCTTTTCCGGTTGCCCGCTGAGAATGTAGCTGGAACTAAGCGGACCGCTGTAGCCAACGTTGCTGGGATTCGAAGCGATAGCGCGCTCGAAATCAACGATCGCTTCGTCGTACCGCCCGTGAACTTCGGCCAGCCGTCCCCGCGCGTAGCGCGCGTCGCCATCATTTGGATTGACGGCAAGCGCCTTTGGCACAAGTTCCTCAAGACGTTTGATTTGAGCTGCAATATCGACCCCGAGAATTTTCAGCCACCACAATCGTATCGAGAGAAGAGCGAGCGCGCGGGTGTTGCCGGGATCTCGGAGCACAGCTTGGTCGCACGATTCGTAAATTTCCGGATGCTTCACTGGGTCGTGGGCATCCTCATAATTATCGTTGTACGTGGCCAGGCATCGTAACGCCAAATCCTCTGCGTCGAGATTGCCGGCACGCAGCCGACCCGCTTTGGCTGCTTCCACATCGGTTATCCTGAGGTCGAGCGTTCGCGCCAGCCGGGTGACGATATCGTCCTCCATTTGCAAAAGATCAACGCGATCCTCGTCGAAACTCTCGGCCCAGAGATGCGCGCCGCTCTCCGTGTCGATGAGCTGCGCGTTGACGCGAAGGCGCGTCGCGGTCGGCTGAACCGACCCTTCGAGCGCATATTTCACCCCGAGGTCCCTGCCGATGTCCTTCACGTCGGTCGGCTTCCCCTTGTAGGTAAAGGCCGTGTTGCGCGCGATCACGAACGTGCCGGGAATACGCGAGATGGAGGTGGTCAGTTCGTCGGTCAACGCGTCCACGAGATAGTCCTGGCTGGCGTCGCCCGAGAGATTGGCCAGAGGCAGCACAACGATGGAGCGCTCTGGCGCGTCGCTCGCCGAATGGCTTGCGCCGAAGAAGCGCCAAACGCCCGCCGCGAGGATGATCAGCACTGCGACGCTCGCCAAAGCGAGCGGCGCCTGTGCGGAACGCTTTTCGGGCGCTACGGGCTCCACTGGCGCCGCGGGCTTCGCCTGGACCGGGACGCCGACTTGCAATGAATAGGCCCGAACCGGCGCGGCGATGTTCTTGAGATGCGTCGGTCCGAGATCGGTGACCGCGAGATCGAGCCTCGCCTTCACTTGGCGGTACGCGTCCTCGGAAAGGCAGATCGCGCCGGGTTTGGCGATTCCTTCCAATCGCGCGGCGATATTGACGCCGTCGCCCATCAGATCGCCATCGCTCTCCTCCACCACGTCGCCCAAATGGATGCCGATGCGGAACTCAATGCGGCGCTCAGGCGGCAGGCCGGCGTTGCGCTCGACCATGCCGTTCTGCACTTCGATGGCGCAGCGCACGGCGTCGACCACGCTACGGAACTCGATGAGAATTCCGTCGCCGGTGCGCTTGACCACGCGCCCCCTATGCACGGCGATGGTCGGATCGATCAGATCGCTGCGAAGCGCCCGCAGCCGCGCCAGCGTGCGATCCTCGTCCGCGCCGGCAAGCCGGCTGAATCCGACGACATCCGCGGCCAGGATCGCCGCCAGTTTCCGGGTCTCGCTCATGGCGCCGGTCCCCCCCTATACAGGCTAGCGCGAAGACCCGGCCTAATGCGCGCGGCTGACCGCAAATTCGACCGCGTCGAGCAGCGCGTGTTTCCAAGACGAGGCCGGAAACAATTCCAGCGAATCCCGCGCCATCGCGCCGTAATGGCGCGCCCGGTCGATCGTATCCTCCAGCGCCCTGTGCTTCTTCATTGTGGCGAGCGCGGTCTCAAGGTCGCCTTCCGCCACCTCGCCCTTCTCCAGCGTCCTGCGCCAGAATTCGCGCTCGATGATGGTGCCGCGCCGGAACGACAGCACGACGGGCAGGGTGATTTTGCCTTCCCTGAAATCGTCGCCGACATTCTTGCCCAGTTTGGCGGACGAACCGCCATAGTCGAGCGCGTCGTCGACGAGCTGGAACGCGATGCCCAGATTGGCGCCAAAGCCCCGGCAGGCTTCGATTTCGGCCTTTGAACGTTGGGCGAGGATCGGGCCGACCTCGCAGGCGGCGGCGAACAGCGCCGCCGTCTTGGCGCGGATGACCGCGAGATAAGCGTCTTCCGTCGTCGCCGTGTCCTTCGCGGCGGAAAGCTGCATGACCTCGCCCTCGGCGATCACCGCGGCGGCGCTCGAGAGCACGTCGAGGCATTGCAGCGAGCCGACTTCGACCATCATCTTGAAGGCTTGGCCGAGCAGAAAATCGCCGACGAGCACGCTCGCCTCATTGCCCCACAGCATGCGGGCGGCGAGCCGGCCGCGCCGCATGTCGCTTTCGTCAACCACATCGTCGTGGAGAAGCGTCGCGGTATGCATGAACTCGACGGCGGCGGCGAGCTTGATGTGGCCCGAGCCGGGATAGGTGCAGAGGCCGGCTGTCGCCAGCGTCAGCATCGGCCGCAGACGCTTGCCGCCGGAGGAGATGAGATGGTTGGCAATGTCCGGAATCATCGCCACATGCGAGGCGGCGCGGGCGAGGATCGTCTGGTTGACGCGGTCCATGTCGGCGGCGACAAGGCCGGTCAGGGCCACGATGCGTCGGTCTGGAGCGACATCCTCGAGGGGAATGACAACGCCCAAGCTTGTGACCTCCAGCCGGCGCAGTGATGCGCGAGACGACGGATGGGCATCGCTCAGCGAAGCCCGGAGACGGAGGGGCGAGGCGTAAAGCCCTTCACGCATGCCCCCGGGGCAAATTAGGCCGGCTTGGCGCGGCGGGCAACCAAGCGGCGAAGAAGCTTGGCGCTAAAAGACATTTTGCCCCATGGTGTGTCGCCCAACGGAGGCAAGAGAGCGGCAAGGGACAAGGATCGGCCATGGTCGAATTGATGCGAACCAATGATCTCGTGCTGATCTCAGCGGTCGAGGCGATGCTCGCGGAACATGGGATCAAGGTCTTCGTGGCCGATCAATTCACGAGCTCCGTCGAGGGATCGCTCGGCTTTCTGCCGCGGCGCGTGCTGGTCCCCGCCGATGACGAGACGGCGGCGCGGCGCGTGCTGAAAG
>JBEKSH010000027.1:0-10035 GCA_049517235.1 Roseiarcus sp.
TCGATTTCGAGGCTGTTTAGATCCGCGTTTCTTTTTACCGACTCGACCGCTTCGGACGAAATATCGGAGGCCACAACCCTGCACTTCCACTTCGATGCGATATAGAGAGAAATGGCCCCACAGCCCGCGCCTATTTCAAGCGTTTTTGTTATTCTCTGCCTATCCAGCCCATTCAGGTTGCGGATAAATAACTCCGAACTGGAATCCGGCGTCGGATGGTAGATTCCTGCCGGAGCGTCCACCGTCAAGCCATCGATCATGTACCGTGAGGGTATGGACTGCCGCTCGACATGGGCATGGTGAAATTCCGAGATGTCGACCTTCGAAGTAGACACCAGTGAAGCAAGTCCCAATTTTCTGAGGACCGCGCCACGGGCAATTTCCCTTTTGTTGAACTCCATCGCTCATTCACCTTCACGGCCAAACGGGCACCCTGACCCCAGCATTCGTCAACCGACTGAGTATTTGAGAATTGCCCAATTTGCCCTTTTTGGACCAAGGCACCGCGGCGCCGAAACGCTCAAGCCTTGTCCCATGCGTCCGGCTGCTTGGCAACAATATAAAGCTCTTCGGCTCCGTTGCGGCTCGTCGCGTCGCTCCACTATTGCGCCAGCAACGCACATGCGCCAATCTCACGAATGGGCGCCGGCGGCCCCCGGATAAGAGTTACGGGCCGGCTCAGGCTGGCCTCGCTTAGATCGGTATAATGGCTGGGTCGTTTTGGCTGAATTGCGGCAGAGCGCTTCGGAGGGTTGCGTCATCGGGCGAACGCCGGCAGAAATCCGCTTCGACGAGAGCGGGACAGATTCCGATGGAGGACTCGATTCCTGTTGGTTCCCGGCTCGAATCCATTGCGTTCGGCGCGCGAAATTCCTTCTGCGGCAGCCCCGAGGTTTTTGGGGCGTTGAGATTCCTGAGGAGACGCACGATGGCGAAGAATAAGATACTCACAGAGACTGAAATACAATCCGAACTGAAACACTTGAAGGATTGGTCTCTCAAGGGACGGAATATTGAGGCCTCTTTTGAGTTCCGGAGCTTCCGTGACGCCATATCGTTCATAGTGCAAATTGCGATAGAGGCGGAGGTTCTGAATCATCACCCGGAATTTTATAACTCGTACAACAAGGTGTCGTTTTCATTTTGCACACACGACGTCGGCAATAAGATCACCGACGCCGATATCGAGATCGCCTCAAAAATCAGCAATACCGCGCAAAGATTCCTAAGCATGAATTAGATAGATCTTTTGCCTCTTGAAGCCTCGATAATAATTTCCTTTTATGGCGGTAGTTGGCGCGACGAAATGGTTGGCCGAGGATAATCAGGTTGCACGAGAGCGCTCTGGCCGCGGCTGCCGAACCTTGCGATCCGGCCATAACGAACGCCTTCGAAAGGGCCCCAGCACGTTTCCGTTTCAACAAGGCGCTCCATAAATGACCGGCCGCAAACTTCTCCCCGGAAAAGAAATATCTCCCTCAGAAATATTTGATTATTCAATAGATCGTCGCGATTCCTCCGAGATTTATTCGGATCGATTTATCAGACGAATGAAGATGCTCAACAGTCTCGTCAAGGTTTCTGGCGAAATTCTAGAAGGGGGAGTATTTTATTGGGACCGTGACAGTCAATTTGAAGACAACCTGCCGGCGGCCAGTCTGGCTCCGGCAAGAAGAAATCTTTGGCGAGCGACGCGATTCAAGAAATCCATGATTGAAGTTGGCGTCAACGCCGGCCACAGCGCCCTTCTCGCTCTTTCCGCAAATCCGACTTTGCTATATTATGGAGTTGATATCAATTCCCACAACTATACGACACAATGCGTCAAATACTTGATGGAAGAATTTCCGGACCGTGTGCGTTATTACCCCGGCGATTCCCGTGAGGTTTTGCCATATCTGGCGACCCACCACGCCGAATTAGACTTTGATATTTTCCACGTGGACGGCGGGCACACGACCGAGGTTTGCCGCGCCGATATTTCCAATTGTCTTCGCCTTGCCAACAGAGGCTTTGGAAAACATCTGCTCCTCGACGATATCAACGCGAGCTGGATCTTCGATGTATACTGCGAATTTGTGTCGAAGGGCCATCTCGCGACGGAAACATTCTTCGGCGATTGGGAAGACGTCAATCGCAACGTCCTGGCCAGGATCATCTGATATTGCTCGCAAGCTTCCCCATAGCAAGTTGCACTGCAAGAGCCTGATTGATAAGGAGTTTGGCGATTTCAGTTGGTTGTGGTTCCTTCAAATTTGTGAATTTCGAGGGAGACCCCGATGACGTGGACCGAAATCATTCGCAGACACCGGCGGCGCGCGAGCAGGCCGGACGCGCGCCGAACCCGACGGCGCGCATGATCGACAGCCAATCGGTGAGAACCACACAAAGCGGCGGCCCGCGCAGCTTTGACGCGGGCGTCCGCGCAACTTGAGGCGTATAGGCACGACGAGGGGCGAATACGAGGCGCTCAAATGACCGACCGGCATCGTCCCATGGCGCAAGATTCGAGCGGCGGTCTCGCACGCGGCCGGAGCGCGGACGCGCCGGAATTTGCAACGTTCTGGCATGGGCCGCTCAACGGGATCGCCTATGGCTGCCTGGCCTCCTTTGCGCATGTTGGCGCGCACTTGCGCCTCTACACCTATGACGACAGAATCGACCCGCCCCGCGGAGTCGAGGTGGCCGACGCGCGGCAAGTCTGTCCCGACCAATCGCTGCTGTGGCGCTATGTCGCCGCGGGCAAGCCTTCCCTCGCCAAGTTCGCGGATATGTTCCGCTACAAACTGGTCCGGGAGACCGGTTGCTGCTGGGTCGATACCGATATCGTTTGCCTGCGAAAGCCGGATATCGCCGACGATTCGATCGTGTTTGGCCGACAATCCGAGGCTTACGGAAAATCATTGATCAATAACGCGGTTCTGAGGCTGCCACCGCGGCATCCGTTATTGTCCGAACTTGTTCGGCGCGCCGAAGATGCTGTCGATATCGACCAACCATGGGGCGCCATCGGTCCTTTTCTGCTGACGGAGCTCGCGGAGAAATATGGCGTCGGCCATTACGCGCGCGACTTCCCCCATTTTAATCCAATCGAGCCCGACCACTTCTGGAAGCCGCTTCTGCCCATCTATCGCGACAGCGTCGCCTTCGCCACAAGGCAAGCAACCTTCCTGCATTTGTGGGGCGAGTTGATTGAACGGTCCGCCTACGACAAGTCGGCGTGCCCGCCCGTCGGGTCGTTCCTCTATGACGTGTTTCAGCGCTTGGGTACGCTGGATCGCTTCGCGCGCGTCTATGATGAGCGCGAACTCGAGAATCGGATGGCCGGATGGACGGCGAAGGATAGCGAGTCGGGCCGGACGGCTTTGTCGCATTGACCGACGAGCGGCGCGTTTCGGACCGTCATGACGCTGACTAGGCAAAGAAGGCAAGCCTCGCCCGACGCCTGCAAGGATCCAAAGTGATGTCGCAGCTTAGAAGCGTATTTGAAAATATAATCTCTCTCAATAGGTGGAACGGTGTTGAAAGCCGAAGCGGGCCCGGTTCGACCCTGTCATATACATTGAATCTACGAAGTCAGCTTGAGTCATTTATCGACTCATTCAAGATAAAGATTTTTTTCGACGCACCGTGCGGCGATTTTCATTGGATGAAAGAAGTCAGCTTCCCAGCGGACACAATGTATATTGGCGGAGACATCGCCGGTTCTCTTATTTCGACGAACACAAGCAAATACTCTGGAGTCTCACGAAAGTTTCTGAATTTCGATATCGTCACCGATAGATTCCCGGAGTCCGATGTATGGTTTTGCCGAGATTGCCTATTTCACCTTCCGAACAGTAATATATTTCAGGCATTACGAAATTTCTGCGAGTCCAAGACTAGGCTCCTGATGATGACGAATCATCTCAACACAACAGGCTTCGCGAATGTTGATATCGAGGCGGGAGAATTCAGGCTCATAGACTTCTATATCGAACCGTTCTGCCTTCCGCGCGAGGTGATTTTTCGCGTCGCGGACTATATTCATCCGTATCCTCAAAGGGAGATGTGCGTGTGGACGCGCGAGCAAATTTTCGCCGCTTTGGAGGCGCGCCGCAGTTGACGTTCTGACGGACCTCCGCCGCGTGGAAGCCCTGGTGGGGCCGAACCTGTCGCCTTCTTCGGGAGCGGCGGCACACGCGCGGCTCGAAGGCTCCCCGACCAGCCGTGCAACGCTTGGCAAGCGCGCCCTAAAACGGACTCGCTGCAAGACGCGTCCGCGGTAGCGCGGGACATTGCCGACCGTCGAGTCCGGCAATTTCGCAGCCAAGGGGTCGCGTTTCGAGAAAATGGGATTCGAACTGTCGGGCATGTTCCCCTATGCTGCCGCTCTGCTGGGTAATTGGCGTTCGTGGGCTGCGCGTCCGATCGGTTCGGACGAAGCGACGATCTGTTTTGCGACGAGGTCGCTGTCGAAACCTCCGCTGGGTGGGGAAACTGGAGTTCATAATGCGCATCACCGCCTTGGCCGGCCTCGCCGGCCTCATCGCTCTTTCGGGTCCCGCCCTCGCGCTCGACAAGGTCACGTTCGCCACCAATTGGCTCGCCGATCCGGAGGCCGGGGGCTATTTTCAGGCCGCCGTCGACGGCACATACGCCAAATACGGGCTCGACGTGACGATTATGCAAGGCGGCCCGCAGTCCAACGGGGGAATGCTCCTGATTGCCGGAAAGATCGAATTCTTCATGGGCGGGGACATGATCGGCGACTTCCTGTCTGTCGAGCAGAATATCCCGACAATCGTCGTCGCCGCCGACTTCCAGAAGGATCCGGAAATGTTCATGTCGCATCCGGGCGTCGGGCTGGATAAGTGGACCGATCTGCCGAAAGCGACCGCGTTCGTCAGCAAAGGGGCGCTCAACACCTTCTACGCCTGGATGAGGCTCGCCTGGGGGTTCAAGGACGAGAACGTCAAGCCCTATAACTTCAACTCGGCGTCGTTCGTCGTCGACAAGAATTCGATCCAGCAGGGCTATGTGACGTCGGAGCCTTACGAGGTGGAAAGGCAAGCCGGCTTCAAGCCCAATATCTTCCTTCTCTCCGACCAGGGATACTCGACTTACGCGACGCTGATCGAGACGCGACGCGATCTCGTCGCCCAAAACCCGGACCTTGTGCAGCGCTTCGTCGACGCCTCGGCGATCGGCTGGTACCACTATCTGTATGGCGACAACGCAAAGGCGAACGAGGCGATCAAGAAAGAGAATCCCGAAATGACTGACGAACAAATCGCGTTCTCGATCGCCAAGCTCAAGGAGTATGGCATCGTCGATTCGGGCGACACGCTCAGGTTAGGCATCGGCGCGATGACCGACGAGCGGGTGAAGGATTTCTTCGACAAGATGGTGAAAGTCGGCGTCGTGAAGGCCGATACCGATTACAAAAAGGCCTATACGCTGAAGTTCATCAACAAGGGCGTGGGGCTCGATCTTCGGCCGCGGTGAGCCGGGCGCGCCCCTCGTCGCGGGCGTCAACCCGGGGCCTTGCGCGTCCAGCTGACCAGGCTCACCGCGTTGGCGTCGTCGAGAGCTTGTAGCGGCCCCGGATCGAGGCCGAACAGCGCCAACACGTCTTCGGGCGAGCGGCCGGAACGGACCTGAGAAAAGACCGGCGCGCCGCCGGGCAATTTCACCTTGTCAGCGCGAGACAGGTGAAAGACGTCATAGCCAATGTCGAGGAACAGGTCGAACGCCTGGGTCCCGCCAAGGACGGCGACTGTGCCGGTCGCGAGGCCCAGGGCGCGGCACGCTTCGTCGAACGGCGCGCCCGCCGGGTTCCACAGCAACGAATTCGGTTGATCCGGGTCCGGAGCCGTCTTCGCCACTTTGCGCGTCATGACCAATCGGCGCCGGCCCGGCGAATTCGGCTGACATTCGTGCGAGTGGCGCCCGTGCACCACGGCGTCGACCTGGTCGAGTTCCCGCATGAAGAATTGTTTGTCCGCCTCGATCTTGAGCGCGTCCGGCATGACCGCGCTGGCGTCCGCAATCATGCCATCCGACGAAATGATCGCATAACCGGCGATGCGATAGGGCGATGGCATGAACTAAGACTTCCCGAACGACTGCCAAAATCGCTCGCATATTAGGCTCTGTCGCAAAGAATGCGCAACCATCCGCGCGAGGCGACGAGGCGCAAGAAGGCTGCGAATGAGCGGGCGGTCCTGTGGTGGCGCGCCAAGCCGACGCTGGTGTCGAGCCGCAACCCGAGTCTGACGCAGGGGTCGAAATTCGCTGTCGAATTTGGCTCGCTTCGCGAGGACGGAGCGCGTATGCTTGATAAGGAATGCGTGGTGCGGCCCGTGTTGGGAAATGCGTTACGGGAAAGGATCACAATGCTCGTCACTCGATTCCCGGGCCAGCTTGCTCCAGGCCACGATGATCCGACGCCTACGGACGCGCAGGCCGAGGACGCTTTCCGGTCCATCATTCGCTGGATCGGCGAGGACCCCGATCGGGACGGTCTACAGGAGACGCCGAAGCGGCTTGTTCGGGCGTTTCGCGAGTATTTCTGTGGATACGTCGAGGACCCGGAGCAAATCTTAAGAAAGACGTTTGAAGAGGTCGACGGCTACGACGAGATGATCGTGCTGCGGGGCGTCGCTTTCACAAGTCATTGCGAGCACCATGTCGCGCCTATAGTTGGCCGCGCATGGGTCGGCTACGTGCCTGATCGGCGGGTCGTCGGCATCTCCAAACTTGCGCGCGTCGTCGAGGCATACGCGAAGCGCCTTCAAATTCAGGAGCGTATGACGGCGCAGATCGCCAACACGATAGAAAGCGTGCTGAAGCCACGCGGCGTCGCGGTCGTCGTCAAGGCGACGCACCACTGCATGGTGAGCCGCGGCGTTCAAAAGCGAGGAACCGACCTCGTGACCAGCCGAATGCTGGGGTGTTTCCGTGACTACCCAATGACGCGCGGAGAGTTCCTGTCGATGGTCAATTCCGAAGTGGAGGCCTGATCCGCAAGGGAAGTCTTTATCGAATCGATGACCTTGGCCTGCATTGGGCTTTAGGCATGCTCTTTCTGCCAGTTCGTTACGGCCAGCGTGGTCTGGCGGGGCGTTCCATTTGATCGGCTTTCCCGGTCGATGCGTTCGGGTGTCCTTGTGGCCGGCGCGGCGCGAAACTCCGGCTCCTTTCTACTCGGCTGGTTGGCTCCAGGCGCGCTCAGACCTTGGTCAGGTCGGGTTCTTGGCGCCGCCCACAGGCCGTGGCTGTTGTTCGGGACGCGTCGCACGGCTCTCTCAGTTTCGGGTCGGCAACGCGCGCCGGAAGAGCCTAACGCATGTCTTGATCACGACGGCGACGCTGCGATCAAGCCGATAACTGACATCCGTCGCGCCGCGAAAATGGGCAAAACGGATCAGATCAGGGGGACTTGGCGTCCGTCCGCGAACCCCGTTCGCCAGAGGCCCGCTTAAGCGTTTCGAAAGCTTTGAGAATCCTGCCGCGTAATGACGCATCCTGAATATAGATATCCGTCCAATCAGCCCGCGACGGTTCGCCGTTGTAAGTCGTCCGGATGCATTTTCCTGAATTGCAATTGAAAATTATCCCAAGTGCGATTTCGCCATTTTCCGTAATGTCAGTGCTGTCCTCGCGTTCAGATATCTTGACATCTTCGACCGAAAACTCAGCCTGATGGCTTGCAATCGCGCTGCGAACGCCGTTGCGAAATTCCAGCACCTCCTCGCTCATGGATACCCGTATTCCATTCGAATTCTCGTCCGTTCCAAAGTTGATCGCCTTGGTGATCCACTGAGTCTCAACGTCGCCATTGCCGGATCGATACTTTGGATTGCTGTTCGTTGCTATCGGCAGGTATTGGGCCAAGAAGGCCTCCGCGTCTTCCTTCGACGCTAACGCGGAATCATTGGCCGCCGATTGCAAGCTCTTTGACATCGAAATCTCAAATCTCGGCTGCGCATTCGCTCGCCCCACGGGAAACATCGCCCCCATTGAGACAAGAAGCCAACATAGGATCAGGCGACCGCGTGTTTCAAAATACAGCATTTTCGACACTGTTGCTCAACCAGAAGGGCCAAAACGCCCCGAGGCGGCTTCCGCCCGGCGCTGTCCGCGCGACCTTATGATGGACCTGCGGCCAATATGGCGCCTCAGCGGTCTGTTGACCAGTTTCGCTTGATCATTCAGGCATCGGTTGAGAACGCATCGAAGGCGGCGTGTGGATTAGACTGCGGGCGGCCCCCAACTCTCGCGGCGCTCCATCAAGATTGCCGCGGGCTTGGGAGGGTCGAGCGGGCTGACCGACCTCATCATCAGTGATATTGATAGCGACGCCAACTTTTGAAGCTTGGCGAGTTTCGACGCGTCGGCTCGAGGCGCGCCGGGCGATAGGCGGACATCGATCGGGCGGACGCAAGGCTGCCCGGCGCGCATGAGCTTTCGATCGCGCCAAAACCGCGTCAGACCCATCGCTTGACGCGACAGAGGCTGACTTTCGAAGCGAATTGACAGACAGGGCGCTGTGGGGCGTATCCGGATGCGTTTGCCGAGTAGACCGCCGTCGGGAGATTAGCTTGAGCATGGACCTCGATCCCTCTGCGACGTTAATGGAGCCCGCTCCCTCGCGATGGGGACCGTTCAGCGACGCGGCGTTCACGGCGATATGGACCGCGAGCCTTGTCATGAACATCGGCAACGCGATGTTCGACACTTCCTCAGCCTGGTTGATGACGAGCCTCAACGCCAACCCGATGGCCGTATCGCTGGTTCAAGTGGCGGCGAGCCTGCCAATTTTTCTGTTCACATTGCCGGCGGGCGCGCTTGCCGACATCATCGACTCGCGACGGTTTCTCATCGCCGCCGAAATCGCCACGATAGCGGTGATAGCTGTCTTCGCGACGCTGGTCTTGCTAAGCCTTGCGACGCCAGGCGCGTTGTTGTTGACCACCTTCCTGCTCAGTGCGGGCATCTCGCTGACTGGCCCAGCGTGGCTGTCGATCACGCCGCTCCTCGTGAACAGGCCGGAACTGGACGGCGCCATAGCCGCCAATGGCGTCGGCTACAATATCAGCCGCGCTTTGGGCCCTGCCCTCGCCGGCTTGGTCATCGGCGGAATTGGAATTGCCGCGCCGTTTTGGATCGATGGCGCCGGCTACCTCGTGATGATTGCGACGTTGCTGTGGTGGCGCTCACCGCGGAGGAGCGCGGAGAGCCTGCCAGCGGAGCGTTTGACCAGCGCCGTGCGTACGGGTCTTCGGTATGCCGCCAATAACCGCCACTTACGCGCGACATTGATCCGAGCGGTGGCGTTCGCCCCATTCGCCAGCGCCTATTGGGCGCTGTTGCCTCTCATCGCGCGCCACCAAATGGTCCAGGGACCGGAATTCTACGGCATCATGGTGGGCGCGCTCGGCGTCGGCGCCACCGCGGGCTCGTTCGCGCTCACCTGGCTGAAAGCCAAGATCGGACCCGATCGCGTCGTCGCCTTGGGCACGCTCGCCACCGCGTTCGCGCTCGTGCTGTTTGGGTCCGCGCGCGACCCTTTCGTCGCGCTGAGCGCGTGCATCGTCGCTGGCGCTTCGTGGACCGTGGTCGTGACAAGCCTTTATGTGTCGGCCCAGGTCGCCCTGCCCGATTGGGTGCGCGGGCGCGGTCTCGCAATATTGCTGGCCGCTATTTTTGGAGCAATGACGGTCGGCAGCATTGGGTGGGGGCATATTGCAGGCGTCGAGGGGCTGCGGATCGCGCATTTCGTGGCGGCGGCCGGCGCCATGCTGGCCATTCCCCTGACGTGGCGTTGGAAACTTCAGACGGCCGTCGGCGTCGATCTCTCGCCTGCAATGCACTGGCCCGCGCCCGTCGTCGCCAAACAGGTTGATAACGATCAAGGGCCGGTCCTTGTGACTGTCGAGTATCGCGTCGACGCCATGCACCGCGCCGACTTCCTCGGCGCTGTCGACGAACTGGGAGAAGAGCGCAAGCGCGACGGCGCGTTTGCGTGGGGCGTCTTCGAGGACGTCGCCG
>JBEKSH010000028.1:0-9802 GCA_049517235.1 Roseiarcus sp.
TCGACGCCGGCTCGCGACTGGATGCGCGCGCTCGAGGCGACGGCGCGCATCGCCGAGCATCCGACGCGGACGCTGCCCGTCGTGATCGGCGAACTCGGCCAACGGTTCGGCGACAAGCCGGCGCTGCTCAGCGATCGCGAAACGATGAGTTTCGCCGCGCTGGCGCGAAGGATGAACCGCTATTCGCGGTGGGCGCTCGCCGAGGGGATCGGGCCGGCGGCGCCGGTCTGCCTGTTGATGCCCAACCGACCGGAATATCTCGCGATATGGCTCGGCGTCACGCAGGTCGGCGGCGTCGTCGCGCTGCTCAACACGAATTTGACCGGCGCGGCGCTGGCTCATTGCATCCAAGTCGCCGCGCCGAGCCACATCATCGTGGCGGCGGAGCTCGCGCAGGCTTTCAGCGCCGCCGCGCCATATCTGAGCGCGGCGCCGACAATCTGGCTGCACGGGGAAGCCGCCCTGCCCGCGGCGCGCATCGATCTGGCGGTCGACGCGCTGGAGGGCGGCGAACTCTCCGCGATCGAAAGGCGGGAGGCGCGCCTCGCCGACCGCGCGCTTTGCATCTACACCTCGGGCACGACGGGGCTGCCGAAGGCCGCCAATGTCAGCCATCACCGCATCATGATGTGGAGCTATTGGTTCGCCGGCCTGGCCGACATCACGGCCGACGACCGCACGTACGACTGCCTGCCGATGTATCACAGCGTCGGAGGAATCGTGGCGATCGGCGCGGCGTTGGTGAATGGCGGCTCGGTCGTGCTGCAGGAACGCTTTTCGGCGCGCCAGTTCTGGGACGACATCGCGCTCTGGGATTGCAGCCTGTTTCAATATATTGGCGAGCTCTGCCGCTACCTTACGGCGGCGCCGCCCCATCCCGCAGAGCGGGCGCATCGTCTGCGGCTGGCCTGCGGCAACGGGATGAGCGCCGACGTCTGGCGCGCCTTCGAAGAGCGCTTCGCCATTGCGCGCATCCTGGAGTTCTACGCGGCGACCGAAGGAAATTTTTCGCTCTACAACGTCGAAGGAAAGGTCGGCGCGATCGGCAGGATTCCGGGCTTTCTGATGGCGCGCAACCCGGTCGCGCTGGTGAGGTTCAATTTCGACGCCGATCAGCCGCTGCGCGGCGCCGATGGACTCTGCATCCGCTGCGAATGCGATGAACCGGGCGAAGCGATCGGGCGGATTTCGCGCGACGGGGGCGACCTGTCCGCCCGCTTCGAGGGTTACACCAGCGCCGCCGACACGGAAAAGAAGATTCTGCGCAATGTGTTCGCGCCGGGCGACGCCTACATGCGCAGCGGCGATCTGATGCGCCTCGACGCGCAGGGCTTTTACTATTTCGTGGATCGGATCGGCGACACGTTCCGCTGGAAGGGCGAAAATGTCGCGACCCTCGAAGTCGCTTCCGCCTTGTGCGCCTGCCCCGGAATTGTCGAAGCGGTCGTCTATGGCGTCGCGGTTCGCGGCGCCGAGGGGCGCGCCGGCATGGCTCTGCTCGGCGTCGAAGGCGGCCTCGATCTCGCTGAGATCGCCCGCCATATCCGCGCGCTCCCGGACTACGCGCGCCCGGTCTTCTTGCGCGTGCGGCGCAAGCTGGAAATCACCGCCACTTTCAAGCACAAGAAGCACGATCTGGCGAAGGAAGGATTCGATCCGAGCCGCGTCGCCGACCCGCTCTACGTGTTCGACCGGGCGCAAGACGCCTATGTCGCGCTCGATCGCGATCGCTTCGCGAGAATCGAAAGCGGCGCGATGCGGCTTTGACGCCCCGTTCGATCCCACCGTTTCGTCAGGCGAAGGCCGCGCGAATTTCCGCGCCGATCGCCGCCCAGGCGGTGGCCGCATAGGGGATGGCGCCGCCAAGGCCATAGAAGTGATGGATCATGCCGGGGTGCTGGCAATGGCGGACCGCAACGCCGGCGCGGGCGAGCTCAATGGCGTAGAGCGCGCCTTCATCGCAAAGCGGATCATATTCGGCCGTATGGATAAGCGCGGGCGGCAGATTTTGAAAATCGCTCGCCCGCAAAGGGGAAACCATCGGGTCATCGGGATCGAGCCCCTCGACCCGATAATTCTCCCAATAGCGAATCATCGTCCGCTCCTCGAGAAAATAGCCGCGCCCGAAGAGTTGGCGCGATCTTGTGTGGCCGAGCGCATCCATGACCGGGCACAGCAGCGCTTGCAGCGCGATCCGCGGACCCTTCTCTCGGGCCAGTTGGCAGACGACGACGGCCAGATTGCCTCCCGCCGAATCGCCGGCGACGCCGATGCGCGCCGGATCGAGGCCGAACTCCGCCGCCCGGGCGGCTACGATCGCCACGGCCGCGCGGCAATCCTCGATCGCGGCGGGAAAGCGATGTTCGGGCGCGAGACGATAGTCGACGGCGACGACGCGGCATGCGCCTTCCTCGGCCAAGGCGCGGCAGATCGCCGCATGGGACGCGAGCCCGCCCGACAGCCAGCCGCCGCCATGAAAATAGACAAGCCCGGGCAGGGTTTGCGAAGACGGCGCGAAAGGCGAATAGATGCGGACCGGGACGGCGCTTCCCGGCAACACCGCATCGCGCGCCTCGCCCTGGGGCGCTCGCGCCACGCCGGCGAAGGCGGCGAGATCCTCGATTCCCGCGCGCATCTCGGCGAGCGTCGGCTCCCCCGCGCGGCTCCTTGCGCTGGCGCCGGCCAGATCGAGAAACCGCCGCGCGAATTTATCGAGCGGCATGCGGCCTCAAGGCTGCCGCAACCGCGCGACCAGCGCTTCGACCGCGCCGACCGAACGGAAGTTGTCGGGATGCAGATCCGCGTCCGGAATAGCGATGTCGAACGCCACCTCGACCGCCAGCATCAGCTTGACCATCGCCATCGACGTGAGGCCCGCGTCATACAGATCGGCGTCCGCGCCGAGATTGGCGAGCGAAGATTGGCCCGGCATGACCTGACGGACGATCTCGACGACCCGGTCGGTTAAAGCGGCGCGGTCCAACACGTTTTGGCCCTATTTCAAACATGGATAAAAATGCTAATATATTTGGTAAAGGGCGGCAACCATGAGCTTTTCTCAAGATGACGGAGACCCAAAACATGGCTTCCAACATTAGCCGATTGCCGATCCGCAACGCCCATGCCAGCGCCGCGGGCCGTTATGAGCCGGGCGGCCTAAGGGAGCGCGCGTCGGCGGCCGCGGAAATCGCCGCCCGCTTCGCCGACGAGGTCGACCGCGACGGTCGCTTCCCGAAGGAAGCCTTCGACGCCATTCGCCAGCAGAAACTGCTCGGCGTCTTGATCCCGGCGGCGCTGGGCGGCGAAGACGCGAGCGTCGCCGATGTCGTCGACGTCTGCTACATCCTCGGCCGCGCCTGCGCGTCTACGGCGTTGATCTATGCGATGCATCAGGTGAAGGTCGCCTGCCTAGTCCGCCACGCCGGCGGCAATGTCTGGCAGGAAGGCTTGCAGCGGCGCATCGCTGAGAAGCAATTGCTGATGGCGTCGTCGACGACCGAGGGCGCCAACGGGGGCAATATCCGTTCGAGCGAAGCGGCGATCCAGACCAAGGCTTCGCGCATCGCCCTGGAGCGCAACGCCTCGTGCATTTCCTATGGCGAACATGCCGACGGAATCGTCACGACCGCGCGGCGCGCCGAGACCGCCGTCAGTTCGGATCAAGTGCTCGTCGCGTTCCTGAAGGAAGACTACACGCTGGAGCGCACCCAATCCTGGGACACGCTGGGGATGCGCGGAACCTGCAGCGTCGGCTTCATCCTGCGCGCGCAGGGCGAGCCGGATCAAATCCTGCCCGAACCCTATGATCGAATCCACAGCCAGACGATGATGCCGCTCGCCCATCTGTTCTGGAGCGCCGCGTGGAGCGGGGTCGCCGCCGGAGCGGTGCAGCGGGCGCGCGCCTTCGTGCGCAAGGCCGCGCGCGCTGCTTCAGGCAAACTGCCGCCCGCTGCGGCGCATTTGACGCGAGCGCGGATTTCGCTCGAAACGCTGCGCGGCGCGCTGCAGTCCGCGACGCAGAAATTCGAGCTTCATTCCAGCGACCCGCACGGCCTGAACGCGATCGACGTGCAGATCGCGCTGAACTTCCTGAAAGTGGAGGCCTCCGAGCTTGCGGTGACGATTGTGATGGGCGCGATGCGCGCCTGCGGCCTTTCGGGCTATCGCAACGACAGCGAATTCGCGATGGGTCGGTATCTGCGCGACATCCTCTCCTCGCCGATCATGATCAACAACGACCGCATTCTCGCCGACGCGCAGGCCGCCGTATTGATGAGCGACGTTCCGGCCGGACTGAGCGATTGATCAGGCAAAAGGAGGGCGCGCATGACGATTGTTCCGAAGACGTTTGGCCAGCCCAAGACTTCGCCGGAAGTTTTGCTCGATACGCTGTTCCGCCCGATGGGCGTCGATGGCGTCTACGGCCGCACCGCCCGTTATGAAGGGGTGGTGGAAGCGCTCGCCGCGCTGATCTCGAAGCATCGCGACCCTGGCGCGGAAATCCTCCGCTTCCCGCCGGTGGTCAGCCGCGCGCTGATCGAAAAGTCGGGCTATCTCAAGAGCTTTCCCCATCTTCTGGGTTGCCTTTGCAGCCTGAGCGGCAGCGAACGCGAAATCAGCGCCGCGGTCGACCGATTTGTCGCGGGGCAGAACTGGACAGACGCCCTTTCGACCGGCGACCTCGTTCTGGCGCCGGCCGCATGTTACCCGGTCTATCCAATGGCCGCCGCGGCCGGCCCGATCCCCGCCGACGGCCTGACGTTCGACGTCGCCTGCGACTGTTTCCGCCGCGAACCCTCGCGCGACATCGATCGATTCCAGTCGTTCCGTATGCGCGAATATGTGTTCATCGGGGCGCCCGGGCAGGTGCAGGCGTTTCGCGAACGCTGGATGGCGCGCGCGACGGCCATCGCCGACACGCTGGGACTGAGCTACCGCGTCGAGACGGCGAGCGATCCGTTCTTTGGACGCGGCGGCGTGCTGGTCGGCAAGGCCCAGGCGCAGCAGGCGTTGAAGTTTGAACTGGTTGTGCCGGTTCGCTCGGCCGAACAGCCGACCGCCTGCATGAGCTTCAACTACCACCGCGACCATTTCGGGTTGACCTGGAACATGCGCAATGGCGCGGGCGAGGTCGCCCACACCGGCTGCGTCGCCTTCGGGATGGACCGTCTGACCGTCGCGCTTTTCGCGACTCATGGCCCCGATATCGGCCAGTGGCCGACGGCGGTCAGGGCGGCGCTGGGGCTGTAAAGCGCGGCGACGCGGTCGCCCGGCTCAGGCGGTGGCGCCGGCGTCCACCGTCATCACGGCGCCGGTGATGTTGCGGCCCGTCTCGCCGATCAGAAACGCCGCCATATTGGCGATATCCTCAACTTCCGCGAGGCGGCGCAGCGCACTGCGATCGGCGATGCGGTTGCGTTGCGCCTCATCGAGGCCGCGCGTCATTTCCGTATCGATGAAGCCCGGCGCGACGGCGTTGACGGTGATCCCCAGGCGTCCGACCTCTCGCGAAAGCGACTTGGTGAAGCCGACCATCGCGGCCTTGGTCGCGCCATAGACCGAGAGCGCATTGTAGCCGGTCGAGGCGATAATCGACGACAAATTGACGATGCGCCCGCGCCCCTCCGCCATCATGCCGCGCACGACATATTTGGTGAGCACGATCGGCGAAAGGTTGTTGAGCCGCAGCAAGGCTTCGATCTGGCTGTTGGGCATCGTCGCGAGCAACCCCTCCGAGCCGATGCCCGCGTTGTTGACAAGACCGTATATCGGCCCCGTCTGGCGACGCAATTGCCGAACGAATTCGGGAATCGCCTCGATCTGCGACAGATCAAGCGCCGCGAAGCGAAGCGAACCGATCGCCTCTCGCTTGCACGCGTCGATCGCCGCCTCGAGTTCGTCGCCGCTCCGGCGCGCGACCGCCGTCACGCCATAGCCCGACGCGGCGAGCTTTCTGGCGATCGCCAGCCCTATGCCGCGACTTGCCCCGGTTACAACGACATTATCCATTGCGCGCCAACTTTCCGCCCGCGGTCACCGCCAGAGAGGGAACGAAGCGAACGAGCGCCGGCACCTTGTGAGGCGCCAGGCGGCTGGCGCAGGCGGCGACGATCTCCTCCTTCAGAGTCGCCGCTTCAATCACGCCCTCGTTGAGAACGACGTCGGCGGCGACCAGCGCGCCGGTGATCGGGCTCTTGCGCGCCTTGACGAGGCTGGCGTGCACGCCGGGGTGCAGATTGATCACCGCCTCCACTTCCTCGGGGTTCACTTTGGCGCCGCCAACGTTGATGATGCCGCCCCGCCGCCCCACGAAATGACAGCGATCGCCGCGCGCCTCGATCATGTCGCCCGTGTCGACGAAGCCCTCGGGGTCGCGCAGGTCCGGCGCATTGTCGCCGAGATAACGCAACGCCGCGCGGCTGGAGCGGATGCGCAGCGAGCCGTCGACGATTCTCATGGCGACGCCATTCTCTCGCTCGCCCAGATAGGAGGCCGGAAAACCCGCTCGCCCGTCGTCGACCTCGAAGCCGACGCCCGCTTCCGTCGAGGCGTAGGCGTGGGCGATCCGCGCCTGCGGATACAGCGCCGACAGCGCGTCGAGCACCGCCTGGTCGGCGATTTCGCCGGACAGGCGCACATAGTCGGGGTCGATGCGGCGCGCCGCCCGGTTCATCAGAACCAGCCGCCAATGCGACGGCGTGCCCGAAATATGCGTCACCTTGGCGGCGCCCGCGCGAATCAGAAAATCGTCGACCGTTTCGCCGGCGCTTCGCAGCGTCAGCGAACCCCGGTCCGCGACCGCGCGCAAGAAGATCTGCAGGCCGCCATAGCGTCGGATGTCGTAGAACGTCGCCCAGTTCTGCGCCGCCGCCCGGTAAGCGCGCGGCGAAATGGCGCCGGTCAGGGTCGCCAACGTATGGACCACCATTTTCGGATCGCCGGTGGTTCCCGACGTCAGCATCACCCATTCGGTCGCGCGGCGTCTGACGGGCGCGGCCCGGCGTGGGCGCAACGGCAGCGTGCATGGTGCGGCGAGAGTGATGTCGATCCCTCGCGGCGGGAGGCTCTGCGCGTCATAGACGACGGCGTCGGCCTGAGCGTCGCGCGCGACGGCGGCCAGATGCCGCGCCTCAAGATCGGGCGGGCACAGGACGATGCGGCGCGCCCGGCCGTCGAGTTCGATCAGCGCGGCGGCGGTGTTCAATTGGTCGCCGGCCATCAGGACCACCGAGCGGCCTTCGAGCCGATCGAGGTTGCCGTCAAGACTCGTCGCGTCTGAAAAATGGTCGAGCGGAAGCGAGGCGCCCATCGTCTCGATCGCCCGGCCCACGCCGGCGCCAGCCTCAATCAGATCGGCGAGCGACAAAGGCTCAGGCTGCGACATGTTCATAGAAGGCAATCAGCTCGCCGATCGTATTGGGAAACCGCGCGCCGTCGGCGTCGGTGAAGGGATCGGCGCCGGTCGCATCCTCGAGGCGCGCGACCAGAATCGCGAAGCAAAGCGAATCGAGGCCCGATTCGAGCAACGGCAGATCGTCGGCCAACGGCGCAAGCGTCTTCTTTTGCTCGGCCGCAACCTGCTGAATCTGCGAGATTATCGTTAACCTAATCGACATGCGCCGTCCGCCTCGACATTGAGTCATAGTGACATTGTATTATATTTTGACCCCTTGACGAAGTCTCGATCGCCTGATTTCTCGATCGCCTGATTCGTCAATGGGTTTTGCGTGGCACGACGCACGCTCGCAAATGGCCGGCGCGAAAGTCTCAATTGCCGTCGCCTCTCCTATCATTAACGTCTCGTCGACAGCCGCGCGCAGAGGGCCGATTTCCCACTCGCCGCCAAGCGGGACGCCGCCCCGAATGGGTTCATACATACTTGGTGACTAAGATTTCGCTCGCGATCCACCCGAGGGCAATTTGTTGAACTGGACTGTCATAACTGATTTGGGAGATTCCGCCGTAATGGTCCCAGTTGCCCTGGCCATCGCAGCATGGCTATCGGCGAGTCGAGCTTGGCGCAGCGCATTGGTGTGGCTTTCGCTGTTTGGAACGGGCGCCTTTTTTGTTTTCTGCACGCAAGTCGCTTACGCCGGATGGGGCGTCGGTGTGCCGCAGCTCGATTTCACTGAACTCAGCGGGCACGCAATGGGCGCCACTTCGGTTCTCCCCGTTGCGGGATATTTCATCGGAGGCAGAGTTTCCAAAGCTGCGGCTCTGATTGCAGGCTCGCTTGGTTATGGTGCGGGCATCCTGGTTGGTATTTCGCGCGTCATTCTGGGCGACCATTCGCCTTCCGAAGTCATAACTGGGTGTGCGCTCGGCGGCTCGATTGCTCTGGCGACAATCGGCGTTATCCAAGCGCGCCTGAGAATGGTCGCGGCCCCAATTATTTTCGCGCTCACAGTTCTAATGCTTGCCTTCACTTTGCACGGGCACAAGGCGCCTTCACACCGCTTCGCAGTAAAGGTGGCGCTTTATCTTTCCGGCCGATCTACGCCTTTCGTGCGCCAAACGCAGTGAGCGAGTTGGGGCGCACGAGTCTGGGCTCAGTCACGACCGTCGGTTTCGTATGGTGGCGCTCGCGAGAGCATGACCCACCCCAAATCGCCAAGACGTGACCACTCGGACGCCCTCGCCAGCCCCTCTCCTCGCTCGGTCGAGCGATCAGCCATCGGCCGGCGGCCCCCTGGACCGAATTCAATCTCCGAAGCTTACCACGGGGCGTGAGCTCGACATCGGAGCGCTCCAACAGCTGCGCGGCGAGGTCAGCCTGCTCGCCGCACCAATGCCACCGCCTCGGGGGCACTGAAGCCCGCGTATCGAGGACTCGGCGTTGCCAAATTCCTCGAACGCGCCAACCTTTGCGTCGGCAACACCCTCATTCGGCGGATATTGGTTTAGAATGATCGTCATGGCCCTCAACGAGGGAGACTTTGTTGCTCACGAGGGGCTTAAGAGTGATGAAGATAACATTGAAATCTCCGAACGGTCGTAATGCGGTCGACACATACCTCTCACGTGGGCGCAAACGCGGGTTAGCCCCGGACGGAAAACGTATACTATTTTTCGTGACTATTGCCCTTGCACCCCTATTGCCAGGTGTTGGATCACTCGCAATCGCGGAGACCTGCGTCATCAACAGCCCGCGTTATCGACTTACATCTGATTCTGTCGACTGGTCGATAGCAATTGGCTCCAACCGAATCTGCTATGGAGGCATTCGTCTGAACACTGTGATTATTGACAATGTAAAACTCATTTCCCTTCCGCGATTCGGCCAAATTACACTGCTAGGCCCCGGCTTCCTATACAAGGCGAACCCCAATTTCGACGGACGCGATTCCTTCACTATAATTGTGTCGGGGACGATCAACCGGACCCGCGGAAGTTCAACAATCCACTTCGTCGTCACTGCGGTCGGCGCTCAGGCGCCTATCCATCCTCCGAGCCCGGCTTCACATCCCGAACACACTGAACCTGGCTCTGGCGCTCCCAGCAGCGCGTCGCCTGCGGTCCTGCCAACGGGGTCGCCGCCACCTTGTCCAACTTGGGATTGGTCAAAGGGCGCTCCCCCACCGATGCGACGACCGTTCGACAGAACCAAGCTTGTTTGTCCACCGGCGCCATTTGCCCCGCCGGGTCAGCCTCTTGGCTGCACTTGCCCCAAATAATTTACCTTCGGCTCATGGAGAATTGACGATAAATCCCCCTTTTTTTGGGCATCTGATGGTCGAATGTCAGCGGCCGGCGCTGAGGGATGGCGGTTAAGGTCGTGGCAATCCTGATAGAGCCGAATCGG
>JBEKSH010000029.1:0-9739 GCA_049517235.1 Roseiarcus sp.
CGTCGGCCGGGGTCGCCGGAAAGGGAACGTGGGAGCTGGTCCGGGTGATCTTGCCCTTCGGCATGGCGCGGACGATGTCGATCATCCGCTTCTCGCTGTAGTCGAACCATTCCTTCGTGTAGGCGGCGAGCAGATTCCAGCCGACTTCGCAGCCGAGCGCCAGGATCTCGCGTTCGCCCACCCGCGCCGCGCCGAGCGTGGCGAGGTAGTCGCCCCACCACTGATCCGGAACGCGCATCCGCAGGCGGCACATGCGGACGATGTCCATGACGTGCTCGTAGTTATCCTGGATCTTCACCGCCGGGAAGATCAGCGCGCCTTCGGCATACACGTCCTTGGCCGCGCCCATGTAGGTGGTCGGCAGCGCATTGCCGCAATCGGCCTGGTGGCCCTTGGCCAGGACCGTGAAGCGATGAACACCCTCCTCGTCGATGACTGGAATGAGGATCGAGTGATCGGCGGGGTGGGTGCAGCCGTGATAGGGCGAATTGTGCAAATAGGCGTCGCCGCGCTTCAGCTTCGGGTGATTGTCGGTCATCGTCTTCGTCATGATCTCCGGCCCACGCAGAACGTGGATCGGCAGGCTTTCGGCGGCGGCGAGGAGTTCATGCTCGGCAGTCAGCACCGCGCAGGAGAAGTCGTGCGCGATCGTGAGGATGCCGGAGCGGCCGGTGCGGAACAGCGTGTTCGCCATCTTGCGGGCGACGCCATTGAAGCGGGCGGTGAGCACCGCCATCCGGATCCCGTCGATATTCGAGCCTGCGTTGGTCATGGCCTGCCTCATGCTCATACGTCGATGACGAGAGTTCCAAGATCGTCGCGGGCGGCGGTGGCGCCCGGGTCGATGACGATCGAGGTGAAGTTCGATTCCACGATTGCGGGGCCGGCGATCGTGGTCCCGGCCGGTATCGCCTCGAACCTGAAAACCTGGACCTCGCGCGATTCCTTCGCCGCGAGGAAGCGCACCCGCCGCGAGGGCAGCGTGGCTGCGGTCTGCGCCGAGCGCACCCGGCAGGGTTCGACGTTGCCGATCCGGCATCGCACCTCGGCGTTCCAGCCGATGGTCTCGATCGGCGAGGCGGGGTCGCTGACCGCAAAAACCTCCTGGTGCGTGCGGTGGAAGTCGGCGACAAGGCCGGCGACATCCTCCGCGGATTCGAGGCGTGAGCCGCGAAGAGGGACTTCGATCTCCCAGGCCTGGTCGGGGTAGCGCGCTTCCGTCGACCAATCGATGACGAAGCCCGCGCCGCCCCCGGCGCCCTTGGCGAAGGCGCGGCAACGCTCCTCGATGCGCGCGAGCACGGCGTTCGCGCCCTGACGATCGAACGTGTCGCTCCCGGCGTGGAACATCGCGTGGTAGCGCGCGGTGAGGTCGGAGATGAGGGCGCCGGCCGCGGCCAGCGCCGCGCCCGGCTCGGGGACCAGAACCCGCCGGCAGCCGAGTCGGCGCGCGATGGCGACGCAGTTGAGGCCGCCCGCGCCGCCTCCTGCGACAAAGGCCGTCTCGGTCGGGTCGACGCCCTGGTTGACGGTGATGTCCATGATCGCCTGAACCATGTTTTCCGTCGCCAGTTCGATCACCGCGATCGCCGCTTCCTCCAGCGACTTGCCGAGCAGCCCGGCGACATCGCGCCGCAGCGCATCCTCCGCCGCGGCAGTATCCATCGCCATGAGCCCGCCGAGGAAAAAATCCGGATCGACGAAGCCAAGGACCAGGGCCGCGTCCGTGACGGTGGGGCGGATGCCGCCGCGCCGATAGGCGGCAGGCCCCGGCACAGCGCCGGCGCTGATCGGGCCGACATGGAGGAGCCCTCCCTGGTCGACCCAGGCGATCGAACCGCCGCCGGCGCCGACGCTGCGCACGTCGACCGAGGGCATGCCGGTCATGTGGCTGACCAGCGGCTTGCCAAGCCATGTCTCGCGGGTGCGCGGGATACGGCGGCTGCGGACAAGCGAGACGTCGAACGTGGTGCCGCCGGCGTCGCCGACAACCAGCGTGTCGGTCCCGGAGGAGGAACCGTAGGCGAGGGCGCCGACCGGCCCCATGCTCGGACCGGAATTGACCAGGTGAACCGGCGCCTCCGCGATGCTGGCCACGTCCATTACGCCGCCCTGCGAGGTGATGATAAGCACGCGGCCGCCGAACCCTGCGGCCCGCAGCCGCTCCTCAAGTCCGCCGAGATAGACATTCATCGCGGGCTTCAGCGATGCGTCGATGCAGGTCGACATCGCTCGCCGGTATTCGCGGATCGACGGGTTGATGCGGTGGGAGAGCGTGTACGGAACGCCCGGCAGGTGCTTCGCGATCAGCCGGCCGACGGCCAGCTCGTGGTCCGGATTGACGATCGACCAGAGGAAGCAAACCGCAACCGCCTCGACGCGCAGTTCGGCGAGCCGCTCGAGGATGACGACCGTCGCCGCCTCATCGAGCGGCGCCTTGACCGAGCCATCGACCATCACCCGCTCGGGAATCTCGAAGGTGAGCGCCTTGGGTATGTAAGGTTCCGGGTACGGCGTGTTGAAGTCGAAAGCCTCTGCGCGGCCGCCCTCCCGCCAAACAAGGGTGTCTGGATGCCCCTTCGTCGTCAGGAACGCCGTTCGCGCGGTTGAGCCGGTCACGATGGCGTTGATGGCGTGGGTGGTGCCGTGGACCAGAATATCGCCGCGCGCCAGGTATTTGGTCAGCGCCTCGCCGGCGGCCTCGGCTGCCGCGGCCAGCGAATTGATCACGCCCGCGACCGGATCGGAGGGCACGGTCGCCGTCTTGTGGAGGCTGAGGCTCCCATCCGGCTCTCCGACAACGAGGTCCGTGAACGTCCCGCCGGTGTCGACCGCGAAACGAAGCCTGCCTTCACTCAAAACGCCGTTCCCCCCCAACCGCCAGTCTGCGCCAGCTTGTTACGCAGTTTCGGGCGCAAGAACAATCGTTGGAAACATGTGACGGCCGTACGACGCCTAGGTCAAGAGCCTCATCGGTGCGATCCCCTCCTCCACGCGGCGACTTGCAGCCGGCGGACGTCCACGCACATGCTCTCTTTCGAACGGAACGCCAGTCGTTATGGGATGGCCCGACCTTGTCACGTTGTCGAACCAAGCGCGCGAAGAACCTGCGCCTCGCCCAATTTCAAGCAGCTGCGACTACCTCGCGCCACGTGTTCAACGCCGCCGCCCGAAAGGTGCGATGCGTTTGGGCCGATGTGAGGTGGCGTTGGACGTTGAAGGTGTTATGGACGGCGGCGTGGGTCGAAAGGAATTTCTGGGCCGAGCCGGCGCTTTTGAAGCGCTGCATCTTACGCTCCCTTCGTCGCGACGGCTGGTGTGAATTCTCGGCTCGATTGTTCTTCTACCGTCCACGCTCATGGCGATGATCGATCCCGAGATCGCGGGCGGCGGCGCCATACGACCGCAAGTCGTCGGTGATCATCCGATCTGGAACGAAGCCATGCTTCTTCAAAAGTTTGCGCATCAGTTTCAGCGCGGCGTGCTTGTTTCGCTTGGACTGGACCAGCACATCGAGAACCTCGCCCTCGGCGTCGACGGCGCGCCACAGATAGACCATGCGGCCAGCGATTTTCAGATAGACTTCCTCCAGATGCCAAATCGTGTCGGGCCTGGGGCGCCGTTTGCGCAAATCCGCGGCGATCATCGGTCCGAAATGATTCACCCAGCGCCGAATTGTCTCATACGAGACCGCAATTCCGCGTTCCGCCAGCAGATCCTCAACGGCGCGAAAGCTCAAGGTGAACCGGAGATAGAGCCAAATCGCCTGTTGGATGATCTCGGGCGGGAATCGGTATCCATCGTAGCTGAGTTTTTGCATTAACTTGGCTACCGAGCCGCCCGAGTGACCGCCAGCCCGAAACGGCGTGACAATACTGCTGAACTCGATGCCGGCGCGCGATATCGCGCCATCGGCCGCGAATGAACGGTCGCCTTGGCGAGCGGCTTGCCCACCTCCCCACGAAGGCCGCTGACCGCCAACGCGACCGACTCGCCCCGTCCACGTCCCGTCGCGACGACGCCCTCGGCGACAAGTTGATCCTTCACGGAATTGTAAGTCGCTTCGTCCCAGCGCAAGGCTTCGCGAAGCCGGCCATTTCCCGCCGAGCCGCCGAACTCGGTCAGCGCCGCAACGAACCTGTCTTTTTTGGGCCGAATCGGCCATTTCATCTCCCTCGGCTTTTCATCGCGCGAATTCGGTCAGACCATCCGACCGCGTCGCCTCAATTCCGCATTGAATGTGAGTCTCGCAAGGCTCGCAATCCACCGACCACGACGCGAACTTCATCAAATGCGCGACCACATGGCGGCTGGTCTCTGGGTCGGGTTTGTCAAACCCTTTCAACCGCGGGCGGTTATGCTGTGGTAGGCCCGCGCGGGCCACGCGACTGCATTGGGCAGTTCCTGCGCGACGCTCGCGGCGAGGTCTGACGCTGAAGCGCTGTTCCACTTGGCTTGGATTGTCGGCGACAGCGCGACGCCAACGCCGACAAGGTAGATGATTACTATCAATGCTGTTAGTGCGCGCATCGACCCGTTCCCCGATTGTCGAATGATAATGTCTTAAATTTCCACTTCATGATTGATTCAAAATACTGCTATCGTTCACACTTGGTAGGTTCGGAATCTACCTACGCCAGGAGAGCCTCTCGATCGCGGCGATCAGTTCCGGCGCGCCTCGTTCTTGACATTGACGGTGGCGGAGACGGCGCGCTCGGAAGCGTTAAGCGGAAAGGCGCCGCCGGCGAGCTTTCATCCCGCACTGACTGAGTAGATTCCGACGCTTGTCAGCCGGCCCCAGCGCCGGGCACGGTCGTGGCTTCAGGGGGCGCCCATCGGAACGATAACGATTCGGCCGCCGGGCGCGTTCACTGTGCACACGACGGGAGATCAAACATGCTCACTCGAACATTAGCCGCGGCCGCCATTCTGGCGTCGCTCGCGTTTCCCGCGCCCGCCATGGCGGATGAGAATGGCACGGTCGGAGGCGCCGTTGCTGGCGCGATTGGCGGGGCGGTCGTTGGCGGCCCGGTGGGCCTAGTCGTCGGCGGAGTCGGCGGCGCGGTCGTCGGAAATGCTGTGACCAATCATCGGCCGTATTACCGCGGCTACGCCGCGAGACACCATCCGTATTACCACACGAGCGTCCAATAAGGCTCGGCGTCCGAACCAAAGACTCTTCAGTCCGGCCCCGCCCTTCGAAAGGTCGGTGGGGTCTTTGGGCTCGGGCCCGCGAAGGGGCTCGGTGGCGCCCGTCGGTCAGCACGCCGGGGAGGACGCCGCCGCCGACGGCATGGTGGCGGGCATTGCGCCACACAGGACTGGTGAGAACAGGATCGGCGCTAACATTGGTAGGTCCACCGTCGCCCGAGCTCCGGGGCAACCCTTCTCTCAATTTGCCAAACGAGCCGAACAAGGTCGTAGATTCATAAGCGCGGAGCTATAGACCCCAGTATTGGGGAGACGTTCGGAGCGAAATCTCTGCTCACAAAGACACCATCGCAACAAGCCTCCTTCGTATATTCGCGATTCGGCGATGTCAGGGTTTGTGTCGCACGCCAAGTCCGCCACCTGCTCGCCCAACTTCGCAGCCCGTCCACCAGACTCCCGCTCGGCGCACCAAGCAGGCCTGCGATGATTGGCCAGCCGTGAGGTTTGATGATTCAGCCTCCGGACGCGATTCGGGGACTGTATCGCGCCAGGCAAATCGGTCACGCTGCGACTGTTCAAGCTTGCTGGGAAAGCGAGACCAGCGCAACATGACTCCGAAATCGGCGTCTGTCTCAGGAATGTCGATTTAAGCAGGTGCCCGGCACAATCGGCACTTGCTTTCTGCGGTGGCGCGAGAGGAGCGGTGATGCAAATGAATCTTGATCAAGCAGCGACCGTCCTTTGGACCCGCCACCAGGACATGTCCAACACGAATGTGACAGGCGGATCACAGCGGCAATTTGACTCGCTCAGGAATGCCGTCCGATTCGTTATGGAAGAGCTGCCCGATGTTGAGAAAGGCACGGCTTTTGTCCAGACAATTGACCGCTCCTGTCCAATTGCCGAAATCCAAGAAATTTACGCACGCGCTGACTTCAGAATCCCTTAGCCCTTCAAGGACATCGTCATGTCTGGACGGCGTTCGCTGATCAAGGGTGATTCTGGTGTGCCGCGGTTGATCGTGGGCGCGGTTATGTCTTCGGCCTATTGATGCGGTTCATGGCGCCCGCCGGCTCTGATGTTGTCCGCAGAGCCCTCACGCGGTCGTCACGTTCCACGACGAGAACGACAATGGCTTGATCAAGTCACGGGTTGCTATCAATTCCTGGGCCTAAGGGTGGCTCGTCAGGCGACGCGGGCGGCCCTCTCGTATGGGCGATCCCTAAGCGACAAAACGCGGCCATGACTCTGCGGCTTTGTATGCGCTATGCGAGCTGGCGCAAAAATCGTTCATGCCGCTATGGGAAAGACGGATATCCGAGCAACGGAAGCAACCGGTTCACGATCGACGCCAAACATACCAGCACCACGAGCAGCTTGAGAAGCTGCGCCAGCCGCGCGTCGGGAGCGAACTTATCGATGACCCAAAACAGGATCGCGCCGAGGACGATTGTGATAAGGATTCCGATTATCAGCGATACCACTGCACCCCCCGTCAATTTAGCCGCGAAGTCCGCAAATCCATGATCGACCCCGCCTGCCGGGAAGCTTCAGCATGACGTCCGCTGAAACTTCCCCCTCTTCACGCTCAAACGAGGAAGACTGGTATGCGGTCTATCAGTTGCAGACCCGATGGCCCCAACGATTGATCCAGCAATGGCCACGCCAGTAGCCGCGATGGCCATAGCCGGGGCCTCCTATGCAGGCCCCTACAGGCCCTATGTGAGCGCCCACCGCGCACCAGGCCAACTGGATGTCCGGCGGCGTCGAATTCAGCTCGGCGGGAGCGGGCAATATCGCGGCCTGGGATACGGTCGCCGCCAAGAACATGGCGCCAACGCCCGCCAGCGCGGCCAAAGAACGATCTCTTAGTTTACATGACAACATGGTCTTTCTCCTCAGAGCGTCCGCCCTCACCGCTGTGACCATCACAGCCCGGAAGGCGGTGCATTGTCTATCTCTGATCAACGGAAAATCGCGCGCGATCATGATCGCATCCACGACGCATGATTGCGCAAGATGGGGTCTAGTACCCAAACAGCGAAGCGCGCGAGCCCGCGACGCCTATTTCCCTTTCACCGCGTCTTTGAGGTCGCCGACAGCGTTTTGAACCTTGCCCTCGATCTTTTCGGCTCTGCCCTCCGCCTCCAGCTTTTGATCACCGACGGCCTTGCCGATCACTTGCTTCACTCCGCCCTTGACTTGCTTCGCCGATCCAACGACCCGGTCCTTGTCCACCATTTTTTCCTCCAACGCCTTGCGACGCCCCGACAGGGAAGACATCGACTACAATGGAAATGTAAGCCGAGATGGTTGCGTTGCTTTGATCTCGATCAAGCCAGAATGCCGCGTTGTCGCAGAGCGCGCGGCGCATTGCGTCAGTCGCAGCGCGCATCGCGCGAGCCGTTCACTCATCGACCGGTTCATCCGAGATCTATTGCACCGCCAGACCCTATGCGGCGAGGCGGTAATCCAACAACCGGGTTTCAAACCCGACGACTTCGATGGGGGGGGCTCGAATGGAGTTCGGCTAGAAAGCCGAGCCAAGCGGATCCGCCGATAAGGTCCACTTCGATCTCGCCTCTCGCCGCCGTGCTACTTCCGCGGATATTTGAGCGTGATGGCGATCGCTTTGTCATGACCGCCAAGCGTCACGGCGGCGTCCTTGAACGAAGGCGCCGCGAAGAATCCTTCGGCGTCGTTGCTGAACCCGTAGCCCTCGGTCGGCAGCCCCAACGCGTTCTCGTCGAGCTTGCCATTGTCGTTCTCATCGTGAAACGTGATAACCGCGTAGGCGCCCGGCTTGAGCTCGGTGAAGACCACGCTTTGCGTTCCGGCAATAGCTCTCATCGCTATTCCAACAAGCCGCGAGCGATCGGTCACTAATCCCAGACTCCCCGCATGCGCGATAGCGGCTCGAAAGTGTTCTTCGCTGTCGTAGAGCCCGACCATCAGCGTGCCCGATGATGACTTTACGCCGTGAATTGCGACTCTCAGATCACTAGCCTCAACGCCAAAGCAAGAGACGATCAGACCAAGCGCCGCTAGGCCAACGATCAGAAGATTTGACGGAAGCTTTTTCATCTCCTTGTCTCTTTTCTCGCTTCTTCGGCGTTCCGCAGATGCGGGCCGATTTCAACGTTACGTCGCCCGCAGCCCGGCGCTCATGGCGAGCCTAAAATATGAGTGTTTTCGCCCGCGACCGCCGGCGACCTTCGATCCGATCCAGATGCAACGACCGAGAATCGACAATCGGCGCTTCTTCAAGCGCCAACGTTTGGCGCCCCGCCTCTCGGATCAAAGCCGACCCATGAGAACCAGTACGACGAGGACGATCAGGATGACGCCGATGACGCCGACGCCGCCGTGACCATAGCCATAGCCATAGCCGCCGAAGCGGCCGCTGAAGCCGCCAAACAAGAAGATGACGAGGAGGATGATGAGTATGGTTCCGATCGACATGACTTAACTCCCGTTGCAGCACCTAACCGCAAATTGAGACGGCAGATGTTCAATTACCATACCGCCACGCTCCCCCGCAGCGCCTGGAATTTTCGCGTGAACATCCGACAGCAATTAAACTGCCGAGTGAGCAGTCAAATCACATTGACCAAAGTCAATTTGTATTCGTCGGCCGCGTGATCGCGCCATCAGCGGCGCAGCGCCTCGCATGTCCTCGATCTGCTCCGATGCCTGCCAGAAGAAGAGGGGAGGACTGATGGTGGCGCCGAAGACGCCCACCCCGTGGCGGCTCGGAACTGAGCGCAAACCGGAGCCAGACCGTGCGCAGCGCCACCTGACCCCAGGGAACGTGGCTTTGATATTGGCGGCAAGTCCTCTACCGGTGACCCGGCCGATGCGCGCACAAATGGATTGGATCGCGGCCATCAAGAGATAGGCCAGCGGCATCGTCCAAAGCATGTTGAGGCCGAATCGAGCGCCCGCCTGGGAGTACGTGGCCACGCCCGCGATAAACCCCGGTCTGAGCCGCGACAAGGCGTGCTCCTTCAGGCGGCCCCAAAAGGGACCCGAAATGCGTTCACGCGCTGAAACGGCAAGTGTTCAATGGCCATGTCGGCGGTCTTTCCTGCTCGATCTATCTGGAATTGATACCGGCGCGAGCCAACCGATCGCCGAAAGTCAAAAAAAATCCGAATCTTCCTTCCTCAAGACGCACGTCTCCAGTAGTTATTGATAGAACGCGTGACAAGGGACCGCTTACGGAGTCGAGGTGGCGAGCGACAGCCAGTCCGTGCATCCAAATGGCGTTATCGTGAGGGCGCCGGCGATTTCGACGAAGCCGAAAACGGGAGAGTTCCGGCAATGACGCATGTCAGCTATGAAGTCATCGAACACGACGGCGGTTGGGCTTACCGGGTTGGGGACGTCTTTTCGGAGACATTCGCAACCAAGGAACTCGCCCATGCAGCCGCTTTCCTGGCGGCACGTGAGCAACGAACGCCAGGGGAGAGCGAACCCATTCAGTACGAAGATCGTTCAGGTCACTGGCATGAGGAAATGGCCAGGGGAAGCGATCGTCCTGATACCGACGTCAAGGATTGAAGAACAAAGCATGAGGCGAAGCGGA
>JBEKSH010000030.1:0-9652 GCA_049517235.1 Roseiarcus sp.
CGACGAGTCCGGAGCTCTGGTCTGATCGCGCGCCGGCCTCCCGTCGCGATCCGCCCGCAAGGCTTGCTTCGCCGCAACAATGGGCTCGCGCTTAAATCAATAAGTTGTAGTGTTGCGCGATGACCCAACCCGCTCAAGGCTTTCCTGTCGCCGTCGCGGCGCGCCGCGGCTACCACCACGGCAATCTGAAAGACGCTTTGGTCGAAGCCGCTCGCGCGTTGATGACGGAGCGGGGAGCCGCCGGCTTCACCCTCGCGGAAGCCGCCAAGCGCGCCGGCGTCACGCCTGCCGCCCCCTATCGTCATTTCAACGATCGCAACGCTCTGCTGCGCGAACTGGCGCGGCGCGGGTTCGACGCGTTTGGCGCTCGCCTGAGCGAGGCGTGGAGCGAGGGGCGCCCTGACCCGGTGGCCGCGCTGCGGCGGATGGGCGAGGCCTATCTCGACTTTGCACGACAGGAGCCGGCGCTCTACGCGGCGATGTTCGGCGATGCGCGCATCCTGTGCGAAGGCCCGCCGATCGCCGCGAGCGCGGCGGCGCTCGATGGCCTGCGCAACGCCGCGCAGGCCGTGCTCGCCGATCAGGGCGTCGCCGGGCCCGACGCGCGCCGGCTCGGCGCGCAGATCTGGGCGGCCGCGCACGGCGTCGCGAGCCTCGCCAATTCAGGGCATTTTCTCGACGCTTCGCAAGGCGGCGAGCCCAAATCGCTGCTCGCGGAAGGCGTCGCCGCGCTCGTCGAAAAAGCGGTGCGCGATCAGACTCGCAGGAACGTCAGATAGACCGGTTTGCGCTGCTCGCGCGTGGCTTTGGCTTCATAGCGGGTCGCTCGCCAGTCCGCCCACGGGCGGCGCCAGTCCTCCGCTTCGCTGGCGAGCCAGACGAAGTCGCCTGAGTCGAGGAAGCGGCGGAGCGTCCAGCCCGCATAATCGTCGATGTCGGTGGCGAAACGCACGCGGGTGCCGCGCCGCGCCACCCGCGCGAGTTCGCGAACCATCCGCTCGGAAATCAGCCGGCGCTTGTTTTGACGGCGCTTCGGCCAGGGGTCGGGATAGAGAGCGAAGATGCGCGACAGGCAGCCGTCCGGCAGGCCCGCGATCAGCGCCCCCGCGTCGCCCGCCCGCAGCCGCACATTGTCGAGCCCAAGCTCCTCGATGCCGGCAAGCGCTTTGGCGACCCCGTTGATGAACGGCTCGCAAGCGATGAAGCCGACGTCGCGCCGCGCGTTGGCCTGCTCCAGCAGATGCTCGGCCCCGCCAAAACCAATCTCCAGCCAGACTTCGCTCGGCGCGAACGGGAAGAGATCGCGGCAATTGCTTATCGTCTGTTGCTCGATCTCGAGCTGCGGCAGACGCTGTTCAAGCAGACGCGCGTGATGGCCCCGCAGCTTCTTGCCGCGGCTGCGCCCGTAGAGCGCGCGGCGCGGCGGATCGCCCGCGGCGCCCACGCGCGCCTCGTTGTCGGCGTCCGGCGCAGCGCCGATCAGGCGACGAGGCCCCGCAACTGGCTCACCAGGTCGGTCTTTTCCCATGAGAAGCCGCCGTCGGCGTCGGGCGGACGACCGAAATGGCCATAGGCGGAAGTCCGCGCGTAGATCGGCCTGTTCAGGCCCAGATGCTCGCGAATGCCGCGCTGCGAAAGGTTCATCACCTCGGTCAGCGCCGTCTCGAGCCTGGCTTCGTCAATCTGCCCGGTGCCATGAAGGTCGGCGTAGATCGACAAAGGCTTGGCGACGCCGATCGCATAGGACAATTGGATCGTGCAACGATCCGCGAAGCCGCCGGCGATGACGTTCTTGGCCAAGTAACGCGCGGCGTAGGCGGCCGAACGATCGACTTTGGTCGGGTCCTTGCCCGAGAAGGCGCCGCCGCCGTGCGGGGCCGCGCCGCCATAGGTGTCGACGATGATCTTGCGCCCCGTCAGGCCGCAATCGCCATCCGGGCCGCCGATGAAAAACTTGCCGGTCGGGTTGATGTGCCAGACGGTGTGCGGCGTCAGCCAGCCTTCGGGCAGCGCCCGCTCGACATAAGGGCGCACGATGCGCGCGACGTCCTCCGAGGAGAGGGACTCGTCGGTGTGCTGGTGGGAAACGACGATTTGCGTCGCTTCGACCGGGACGCCGTTCTCATAGCGCACCGTCACCTGACTCTTGGCGTCGGGCCCGAGGCTCTTCTCCACCCCGGAACGACGCGCCTCCGACAGCTGTTTGAGAATCTCGTGCGCATAGTAGAGCGGCGCCGGCATCAGTTGGGGCGTCTCGTTGCAGGCGTAACCGAACATGATTCCCTGATCGCCGGCGCCTTCATCCTTGTTGCCCGCCGCGTCGACGCCCTGCGCGATATCGGCCGATTGGGCGTGCAGCAGGATCTCGACCCGGGCGTCGCGCCAATGAAAGCCGGACTGCTCGTAACCGATGTCCCTGACCGCCGCCCGCGCCGTCTCCTCGATGACCTCATTGTCCAACCGGGGGCCGCGAACCTCGCCCGCGATGATGATGCGGTTGGTGGTCGCCAGGGTCTCGGCCGCCACGCGAATCTGATAGGGGTCGACGCCGGCCTTCACGCCCTCGCGAAAGTACAGATCGACGATTTCGTCGGATATCCGATCGCAAACCTTATCCGGATGGCCCTCGGAAACGGATTCACTGGTGAATTGAAAGTTCTTGCGGGTCACCGAAAAGGTCTCCAGTCGCGTTTCTTCGTCTTGAAGCGCAACACGTCCGCCTCCACGCCCCGCCGCTCGAGCGTTGGATTGGCGACAGGCGCCCAAAGAGGCCGCCTTTTGACAGGCGCCGTTCGTCCGGTCAAGCGATTCCATCGACAACGTTCTTTATAACGAACGATCTGTCGCAGGGCGCTATGACGCTGCGCCGGGGTCCCTGGACGGCTCGCCGGGATCGTGCGCCAGAGAGGCGACGAGGTCGAGAATCCTGCGCCGGACCTTGGGATCGCGAATGAGCGCGAAAGCCCTGTTCAGTTGCAGCCCTTCCGAAGTGGAGAGGAAGTCGACGACGTAGGAAGCCGCGCCCGCCTCGGCGAAGCCGGCGGCCGGCGCTTCTCCCAACGGCGCGCCTTCGAAGAAGAAGGATGGCGGCACCTGCAACACGCGGGCGAGCTCCTGCAGCCTGCTGGCGCCGATGCGATTGGCGCCTTTTTCATATTTCTGAATCTGTTGAAAGGTGATCTTGAGGGCGGCTCCCAGTTTCTCCTGGCTCATGCCAACTAACATGCGCCGCATCCGCAAGCGCGCGCCAACGTGTTTGTCGATCGGATTGGGGATCTTCTTCATGGACGGGATATTCCAATGTCTCGTCTTGACACTTCGAACGCTGCGTCACATCGGCCGAAATTCGTAGCGGATGCGGAAAGGCAGTTTAGTCTATACTCGTTTTACGCGCAATCATCCCCGGCGCGCAATTCGCTCGGGCGCGGCGAGGCGGCGACCCGTGCGCGCCCTTATGACAATTTCGCCATTCGCCGCATGGTTTATGTTGCGCGCGCAAGGGCCTTGTTCGCCGACGGCGCTTTGCCAGGATCGCCCGCGAATCCGTCGCCGCCCGATTCAGCCATCCCGCGAACGCGACCTATACCGCGGTTGTCCGGGCGCTGGCCAGCCGCCGACTTGCGCGACAACCGGGCGCGGTGATATGCGCCCTGCTTGCGTCGGGAGCGCAAACGGAGGGGTGGCCGAGAGGCTGAAGGCGCACGCCTGGAAAGTGTGTATGCGGGAAACCGTATCGCGGGTTCGAATCCCGCCCCCTCCGCCAAACCGCAGTTCGCCCGCGTTCCGCAACGTTCCCTCAACCATAGCAAATATGGGCGCTTTCCGACCTGCCAATTCAACGTCGTTCGTTGCGGTTCGCTCGAAACCGTGATATTTATTGGGGCAAATGTTAGGGCAGCACGGTTAGGCGGAGAGTCGGATGGTCGGCAAACGCCCTTCGAAAAGGCTTACAGCGCGGGAAGCCGAAGCGCTGACCGCGCCAGGGCGCCACGCCGACGGGGATGGCCTCTATCTTGTCGTGAGGGCCGGCGGTTCGAAACAGTGGATGTTCCTCTATCGCTCGCAAGGCCGACTTCGCGAAATGGGGCTCGGCTCGCCATCGGCCGGCGTCACGCTCGCGAAGGCGCGCGCCCTCGCTGCGGCAGCCCGCGCCCACAGAGCCAACGGGGCCGACCCTCTGGAAACGCGGCGTCGCGCCGAACAAGCGGCGGGGGCCGTTCCGACTTTCGGCGCCTACGCGCTCGCCTTGGTCGATCGCATCGAAGGCGGCTTTTCCAACCCCAAGCATCGCCAGCAATGGCGCAACACGCTCGCGACTTATTGCGCCTCGATATGGGGCACGCCGATCGACCGCGTCGACACGGCCGCGGTGCTGACCTGTCTGACGCCAATCTGGCAGGCCAAGGCGGAAACTGCGCAAAGGCTGCGCGGCCGAATCGAACGCGTCTTGAACGCAGCGAAAGCTGAGAGATTGCGGGCCGGCGAAAACCCGGCGGCGTGGCGCGGCCATCTTGACGCGACCCTGCCGAAGCCGAGCAAATTGACACGCGGTCACCATGCGGCGCTGGCCTATGAAGCCCTTCCGGCCTTCGTCGCGGATCTGCGAAGCCGGGACGCGATCGCGGCGCTCGCCCTCGAATTTTTGATCCTGACGGCGACGCGGACCGGCGAGGCGCTTGGCGCGCGATGGTCAGAGTTCGATCTCGACGCTGCCATTTGGACCATTCCCGGATCGCGCATGAAGGCGCGCAAAGAGCATCGCGTCCCTCTGGCCAAGCGCGCGATCGCGATTTTGGCGAAACTCGCGGCGGCCAAGACAGGCGATCACGTGTTCGCCGGCCAGCGCCCCGGCAAGCCGCTATCGAGCATGTCAATGTTGATGCTGCTTCGCCGCATGAGGCGCGACGATTTGACCGCGCACGGCTTTCGATCGGCGTTCAGTGATTGGGCAAGTGAGGTCAGCCCGTTCAGTTCCGAGCTGCGCGAGACGGCGCTCGCCCATGCGGTCTCCGACAAGACCGAGGCCGCCTACCGCCGCGGCGACGCGCTGGAAAAGCGCCGGGCGATGATGGAAGCATGGGCGGCATGGTGCGAGCTAAAAGCCGGTTCCAATGTGATTCGGTTCGGCAAATCGGTCGGCTAAATTGAACCGCCTAACCTGTCGAGAACTCGGCGTTCCTGCGGAATGTGCGTTGATCTCCGCCGGCGTCCGTCTCATATCTGTCACTGGGACTGCCGGATTAATCAAACAATCCGAATCGAAGCAATCCGCCGCCGCCGTCAGCAGCCGCAGCGCGATTTAGCAGAGACCACAGACCCACTTCCAATCGGAACGGTCAGTGCGAAAGCACCTTGGGCGGAGGCTTGTCTCCAATGCACGCGCAGAATCGATTTTCAAATTTTGACCCCAACTTAAAGAGAGCTTTGAGCGTCGCCGAATTCACACACAGATTCGGGATCGGTAAGACGTCTGCTTATGCGATGATCGCCAACGGCACGCTCAAGTCTGTCCGCGTGGGGGGTCGCAGGCTAATACCGATGGAAGCGGCCGAAGAGTTGCTGCGCAGCGGTGCAAAATGACCGGGCCCCCCGAAATGCGAAGCCCCGCGGCGCTGGCAGGCGCGACGGGGCCGAATAGGTCAACTTTCGCAGACCAAACAAATAGCACGGCCCGAGTTCACTCGGCAAGCGGCGCATCGCCGTCGCTGGGCGAGATAGATGCGGCTATTCAAGCGGGGGCGGTCGCGGCGCTCAAAAAGCGCGCGGAAGCGCAACGCGGGAAAGCAGCGGAAGGCTCAAGCCCGGCGGGCGCAAAATTTCCCGGCGTCGTGATTCTGAGCCCAGAGGCTGCGCATGCCCTTCGGGTAGCAGATGACCTTGAGCAGATCGCCGACGATATCGAGAGGGGCGCGCTATGAGCCCTCTCTTCCTTGGAATCGATATCGGCGTGCAGGGCGCGATTGCGATGCTCGATGGTCACAGGCGCCAGAGAGAGTAAATCGGCCATTGCGTCCTTTTCGGCTTTGTTGGCGGCTTCATAGACCGCCTCGTCGGCTTCTGTGACTTCGCGCCCCTGTTCCTTGGCCAGAGGCTCATCCGTCAGCTCGCAGGCGTCGCTAAAGGCGCGCCAGGCCGCCCTGTGGCGCTCGATCGCGGCGAAGACCGGGTCGCACTCGGCGGCGGCCGCGATGGCGGCCGGCAGGATTGCGAGCGCTGGCGCAGCGGCGAACAGGCGCAGCGCGGCGCGGCGGGAAGTCTGATCTTTGGCGGGCAGTTTTGTCATTTTCAGATCCTCGATTGCTTGGAAGGATGTTCCGGGCTCGGAACGGGGCTACGATCGATTTTCAGGCCGCCAGACGGCAATCGGTCGAAAGGGCGGCGAGCAACTGCTTGTCGCTGTCGGACATCGCCTTGAATGCGTGCTGCGCGCGTTCGGCGCGGGCGGCGGTCCAGGCGTTGCAGAGCGCATGACTCATGAGGAACCGCCAGCTCTGGGGCTTGAAGCCGCTCTTGATCCCGTTCGGGCTGGCGGCGAACCGGGCCTGCCATTCGCGGAGCTCGCGAGCCGCGGCGATCGCGCGCGTCATGATCGCGGAGAGGTTGAAGCCGGTTGCGGGCGAGTAGAGGGCGGCGTTGGCTTCGATGCGCGTGAGGCTGGCGTTTGGCACAGGGATTGCTCCAAATAGGTCGATGTGATACAAGTAGATCACAAAGCTCCTATTGTCAACCCTTTTGGATCAAAATGAGCCAGATAGATCAAAATATAACAGGCCGCCAGATTGCCGCAGCGCGAACGCTTCTCGGAATGAACCAGCCGCAATTGGCGGAGCGCGCGAATATTTCGGTTCCGACCCTCAAGCGGATGGAGGCGAGCGAAGGGCCGGCGTCGGGCTTAGCGAACAATGTGCTGGCCGTCCGCCGCGCTCTTGAAGCCGCCGGCGTGATCTTCGTCGAGGAGAACGGCGACGGGCCCGGCGTTCGATTGAGGAAGGCCGCGAAGTGAGAGGCGAAACATGGGCTTTCGATTTTACAAGCGCGTTTCCCTCATTCCAGGCTTGCGCGTGAACCTAAGCCGGAGTGGCGCGAGCGTGTCGCTCGGGCGCCGCGGCGCCTGGTATACGATCGGGCCGCGAGGCCGCCGCGTGACGGTCGGCCTGCCAGGATCAGGGCTCTTTTACACCGAGAAGATCGGCCCCGCCGCGCCTCTGCACGCTGGCCACCAGTCGGCGTTCATCCTCGTCATCCTCGGGATCGCGCTTCTCATTCTGTTCGGGCGATTTGCCTAGCGGCGCCTTCTGTTCGGCTGACTCGACTCGCTCGACTCGCTCGCCGCCCGGTGATTGAGTGGTGGCCACCAACCGGGAGACGAAAATGGCAAAGGGTCAAATGAAGGGGAACAAGGAAGCTAAGAAGCCAAAAGGCGAAAAGCCGAAAGGCGCCGGCTCCGCTTACAAACTGTCGCAGGGAACGACTGGCCACGCCATGAGTCCGCCTGCGAAGAAGAAGTGATCGGGCCGCGGCGATTCACTCCTCGAGATCGCCTTCGTTCAACTCGCCGATCAGGTCGAAGCTCTTGATCACTCGAAAGGCGCCGCCGGATGGTGACGCGGACAGCTTCGCAAAGCGGATGCGACCGCTCGACATGGCCTCTACGATCGGAGCGGCGACCTCCAACGGGAGCCGAACAGAGCCGTTTGAGTCTACACGGTATATGTCCATCCCGCCGACATCGAGCAGGGGATTGCGACGGCTCTCGATGTCGTTCAATTCTCGAAAGAAAAGCATCTTGAGCGCCAAACCGCGCTGGGCAAATTTGCGCGGCGCAAGGATTTCGCACTTAAGTTGAAGTTCCAACCACTGGCGGCCAACCCCGATGTCCTGGGCGGTTAGGCTGTAGGCCACATCCCAGCGTCCGATCCTGCAAACAAAAAATTCGCTCGCCGGCGCGAGCTGGGCTTTGCGAACCTTCGCTTCGTTTTCGATGGCCTGCTTCGATCGATATCTTATCGACGGCGTCCCGAATTCCTCAAGCAATGCGCGAAGCTTGTCCGGCGCTTTTGGTCGAGGCCTCCCTTGGGGCCGCACCGGCCCCAGCATCCGAATCCGCTTCCCATCATGCCGAAAGATAATCGGGTCATCGCCCTTCGCCGTGGCCGGAAGGTCGGGGCGCCGCGGCTCGCCGCCCGACATGAGTTCGCCCCGCGTTGCTTTGGTCGGCCGCGGTATGCTCCACAACTTGCAGGCGCGATGGAGCAGCACGTCGGAGCAGCCCAAGGCTTCCGCGAGATCGCGAGCCGTGTGCTGCCAAATGAGCTCGTAAATTTCCGAGCGTTTGAACGCTTTCTTGCCATCGAGAACAGGCTGCGACATGGCGAGCGCCTCCCCGCCGGCCAGCTTATCCCCAAGCTGATCGGAGCGCTTCTCAACCAAAGATCACGCTGAAATAATTGCGAGGCCGCGCGTGTCATCGATAGGACGTGCGCCGCCCTGAAATCCGCCGACGTCATCTTCCTCGATGAATACGGCGCCCCGAGTGAGAGCAAGGGGAAGCCATGAGGGACTGCAACGCCGCGCGCCAGGCTGCTCGCGCTCGCCTTCTGCATTATTTGCGCGCCCGCGCTTGCTGGCGAAGCGCCTCAATCGACGCGCCATCAACGGCAGCGGTAATATTTGGCCACCCCCCGCTCGCTTGACCAAAGGAGCGTCGAGCCGCTCAGCGTGAATTTGATATTGGCCGGCCAACTCTTTCCATCGTGACTGCAATTGCCACGAATTCGCCAGTCCGCGCCCTCCCTTTGAACCGCATCGAACTCACAGACGCCGCCGAACGCGGTGGCCCGACGAGTGGAGATTGTCACGGGCGGGGAGGAACCGCTATTCCCGCAATCACTTTGGTTCGATGCCACCCGCCGACGAACGTTTGGTCCGCCCGCACGAGGCCCGGACCAGAAAGGCGTTGTTCTGTAGAGGCATCCCAACTGTCATCCGACGCGAGACCATTCATAGCCTTAAAATCGCGCAACGCGTCGCGGGAGCCGAGACCCCAGATTCCATCGCCGTTGGTGGAATAAAATCCCAGCTCGCGAAGCAGGGATTGAGCCCAAAGCGCGTCAGCCTGATTTAGGGGATTGCGAGATGCTCCTGGCGGCGGCGGTATGGGGATTTCTGATGCGTTGAGATCGATCGCCGCGGTCATGCTTCCAGCGGGAACGGCCCCCTCCGCGAATAAGCCCGTCTCAGTGGCCGCGTCCCAACGGTCATCGCTGCCGAGACCTTGTGCGCGTCGAAAGATGCGTAGGGCCGCGCGCGATCTTGGACCCCATACCCCGTCTATTAGCCCGTCAAAATAACCAAGGAATTGTAGTCGCTCTTGCACCCTGGCGGCGGCGGCAAGGTCCAACAGGTTTATCGTGGCCGCAACCTGTGGCGGTGACGCCATTGCGGGGGATGCCGGTCCAGCGGCGGCAGGGGCATTGTCAGACCAATCATTTGGGGCCACCTCTGGTTTGGGGTAGGTTCCGGTCATGAGCAACCCTTTCCGATATTTCAACAGTTCGCCAGAGATAATTCGCCTGGCGGTAATGATGTACGTGAAGTACCCGCTGTCGCTGCGCAACGTCGAGGACCTGCTGTCCGAGCGCGGGATCGACAT
>JBEKSH010000031.1:0-9551 GCA_049517235.1 Roseiarcus sp.
TGTTGAGTTTGTCGTCGGCGGGGACGACGTGCCAGGGGCAATCGTCGGTGCTTGTCGCGCCGAGACATTCCTCGTAGGCGGTCCGGTATTCCTTCCAGAATTTGCGCTCCTCGATATCCGCGAGGCTGAATTTCCAGTTCTTTTCCGGCTCGTCGATGCGCGCAAGAAACCGCTTGCGCTGCTCTTCCTTGGAGAGGTGGAGGAAGAATTTGACGATGCGGGTTCCGTTGGCGTGCAGATGCCGCTCAAGACCCTCGATCGAGCGATAGCGCTCGCGCCAGAACGTCTTGTGATCGCGCGGCGGCTCGGCGAGCGCTTCGCTGCGCAAGATCTCGGGATGCACGCGCACGATCAACAATTCTTCATAATAGGACCGGTTGAAGATGCCGATGCGGCCCCGTTCGGGAAGATCTCGGGTGGTGCGCCATAGAAAATCATGCCGCAATTCCGCAACGCTCGGATGTTGAAAGCTGAACACTTGGCAGCCCTGCGGATTGACCCCGGACATCACATGCTTGATCGCGCCGTCCTTTCCCGCCGCGTCCATCGCCTGGAAAATGACCAGCAGGGCGTAGCGGTTGGAGGCGTAGAGGAGTTCCTGCTGCTCGCTCAACTGCGCGACATGCTCCTTCAAGAGCTCCTGATACTGCTCTTTCGACTTGTAGACGGGATCGATCGCCGTCGGCCATTTCTTGAGGTCGACCTCGTCGCCCGGCGCGACGCAAAAATCCTTCGATTTGATCTTCATCGCGACCTCTTCGGCGTTGCGGAGCCCGGCGATTAGCGCGCCGGCCCGCGCACGAAATGGCAGTCGCCTCGAAATTGCAAGGAGGCGCCGTCAATTGAGCGTCGCGGAAACCATGCCGCGCGCCCTTGATGCGGCGGCGGCTTATTGTCTACTGTCCGGCCGTTCGCGGCTTTTCGCATAGGCGTGAAGCGGCGACGCCAACAAGGGATTTTGCTCAATGCCCGGCTCCAAGCAACACATGGTCGTGGTCGGCGGAACGTCGGGCATCGGCTTGGCGGTGGCCCAGGGAGCCCATGCGCGCGGCTGCCAGGTCACGATCGCGGGGCGCGGAGCCGAGCGCGCCGCCGATATCGCCAGGTCGATCGGACCGGGGGTGATCGGCCTGCCGATCGACCTGGAAGACGCCGCCTCGATCCGCGCCGCGCTTTCGGATGGGCCGGCGATCGACCACCTGGTGCTGACCTCGATCCACCGGTTGGCGACCAGCGTCAAGGATTTCAATATTGTCGAAGCGAACCGGCTCGCCCATGTCAAGCTCACCGGCTACGTCGAGGCGGTCAGCGCCGCGCTGCCGCGCCTGAAGCCTACATCGGCGATCATGCTGTTCGGCGGCCTCGCCAAAGCCAACCCTTACGTCGGCTCGACGATGATCTCCATCGTCAACGGCGGCATCGTCGGGATGACCAAGACCATGGCCGTCGAACTCGCCCCGATCCGCGTCAACAGCGTGTCTCCGGGCCTGGTGGCGGATTCCCCGAGGTGGGAGAGCGCCGTCAAGCAGGGCGGCTCGGCAATTGTCGACGCAATGATCGCGCGCACGCCGGCGCGGCGCCCAGCCCTGATGGACGATATCGTCCACGCTGTCTTCTTTCTTCTCGACAATCGCGCGGTCAACGGCATCGATCTGGAAATTGACGGCGGCATCCAGCTGGTGTGACAAGCGGGGCCGCCCGTGGGCGGGAGAGCCTGAAATGCCGCAGCCGGCGCGCGTACAATCCAAGCTCGGCGCCATCTTGCGCGCGACGGCGGGCAATTTTCTCGAAATGTTCGATTTCTTCCTGTTCGGCCTTTACGCGGCGCCGATCGGCAAGACGTTTTTCGCGACCGGCGACGAATTCACCGACACGTCGATCGCCTTCGTGGTGTTCTGGTTCGGCGCCGCGATGCGCCCGATCGGCGCCATCTTTCTCGGCGCTTACGTCGACAGCGTCGGCCGGCGCAAGGGGCTCATCGTCACGCTGTCGATCATGGCGGTCGGCACGATCATCATCGCATTCACGCCATCTTACGCGACCATTGGCGTCGCCGCGCCGATCGTCGTGGTGATCGCCCGGCTGTTGCAGGGCTTTTCGGCCGGCGTCGAACTCGGTGGCGTCTCCGTCTATCTCGCCGAAATATCGACGCCCGGACACAAGGGCTTCACGACATCATTCCAGTCCGCCAGCCAGCAGGTCGCGGTGTTCGCCGCCGCGCTGATCGGCTATGCGCTCAATCGCGATTTGAGCGCCGATCAATTGCTCGCCTGGGGTTGGCGCGTCCCCTTCCTGATCGGCTGCCTGATCGTGCCGGTGATCTTCGTGCTGCGTAGGTCCCTCGAGGAGACGCCGGAATTCCTCGCCAGGAAGCATCATCCGACGCCGGCGGAAATCTACCGCAGCGTCGCCGCCAACTGGGCGGTGGTCGCGCAGGGCATGATGCTGGTCGTGCTGACGACGGTGTCGTTTTATTTCATCACCGTCTACACCCCCGACTTCGGCAAGACGCTGAACCTGTCGGCGAGCGACGCCCTGCTCGTCACGCTGCTCGTCGCCGCGACGAATTTCTGCTGGCTGCCGGTCGGCGGCGCGCTCTCTGATCGCATCGGCCGTCAGCCCGTGCTGCTGGCGATGGCCGCGCTGATCCTTGTCGCCTCCTATCCCGCGCTGGCCTGGCTCGCGACCGGGCCGACTTTCGCCAAGCTGATCGGCGTCGAAATGTTGCTGTCCTGCGCCTATGGCGTTTACAACGGCGCGATGGTGGCGGCCCTGACTGAAGTCGTTCCGCCGGACGTGCGCGCCTCCTGCTTCGCGCTCGCCTATTCGCTGGCCACCGCCTTGTTCGGCACTTCCACCCCCATCGTCTCCAAACTGCTGATCCGCCATTTCGGCGATTCCGCGCCAGCGCTGTGGCTGAGCGCCGCCGCGCTCTGTTCGATCGCCGGCGCCTGGCTGCTTTACCGCCGCGGCGCCGCCGCGCGGCTCGCCGCGGCCTGATCCTTCACATCCTTGCCGAGGCGCCTCGCTTTCCGCGCCGCGCTACGGCGGCGCACCCGGGGAACGCTCGGCGATCGTGCGCAGAACCAGCCGGGCGGCGCGCGCGCTCGGCGCTTCGCCGTCCGGCAGCCGCATCAGCCCGTCCAGCCGAGCCAGCGCGCCGATCTGCGCTTGGCGCGGCGCGCCCTCGCGCACCAGCTCGACAAGCGCCGCCGCGAGGTTTTCCGGCGTGCATTCCCCTTGCAGGATTTCCGGGATCGCGCGCTCGCCGAGGATCAGGTTGGGCAGCAGGATCAAAGGCGGGATATTCACGAAATATTTGAGCGGCTCCTCAAAGCGCGAGACCTTATAGGCGCCGACCATCGGCACGCCGGCCAGAGCCAGTTCGAGCGTCACCGTGCCGGACGCCGCGAGCCCCGCCCGGGCGCGCCGGAAAGCGGCGAATTTGGCCGCTTCCCCCACCACGATGCGCGGCGGGATCGACCATTTCGCGACGCGTTCGCCAATTTGATCGGCCAGATGCGGAAACGTCGGGAGGACCGCTTCAAGAGGGCCGATTTCACGCGCCAACAACGCCAGCGCCACGCCGAAATCGTCCACCAATCTTGATATCACCGAACGGCGCGAACCCGGCAGCACGACGATCAGCGGCGGCTCGCCGGCGCGCCGCGCCGCCTCCGACGCGTTGGGGCGCAGTTCCGCCAGACGCTCGATCAGCGGGTGGCCGACGTAAAAGCACGGCGGGCCGCCTAGCCTTTGGTGCGCGGCCGGCTCGAACGGCAACAACGCGAGCAGGCAATCGACATAGGCGCGCATCGCCCTGGCGCGGCCGGGCCGCCACGCCCACACCGACGGGCTGACGTAATCGACGACGGGCAGGTCCGGCAGAGTCTTGCGCACGCGCCGCGCGACCCGATGGGTGAAGTCCGGACTGTCGATGATCACCAAAGCGTCGGGGCGCGTCGCAATCACCGCCCGAGCCGTCTGTCCGATCCGCGCCACGAGCGTCGGCAATTTGGCGATGACCGGCAGAACGCCCATTACGGCGATGTCGGCGAGCGGAAACAGGCTGCGCAGGCCTTCGGCCTGCATCGCCTCGCCGGCAATTCCGAAAAACTCGATTTCGCCGCCGGTCGCCTCGCGCAACGCGCGCATCAATTTGAAGCCGAGCTGATCGCCAGAATGTTCGCCGACAACCAGAAAGACGCGCAATTTGCGGGTCGCCGGCGCGATCATGTCTCCAGCCCGAAAACGAACAGGCCGGCCTCGTCGGCGGCGCGCGCGAACAGCTCGCGGTCGGCGATGAGGACGCGGCCGGCGGCCAGGGCGACGCCTTCAAGTTCGGCGCGCCGGGCGCCCTCGATCGTCTTCAGGCCGACGGCCGGCATGTCGAGGCGCATATCCTGATCGCGCTTGGGCGCCTTGACCAGCACGCCGGCGCGGCCCCGCAAGCGCAATCGGCGCGAGGCGCGCAGGTCCGCGATCCGCGCGAGCATGGCGTCGGTCCCCTCGGCCGCCTCGATCGCCAGCACGCGCCCGTTGGCGACGACGGCGGCCTGACCCACGTCGAATGGCGACAGCGCGCCGATCAGCGCGCCCCCCCGCGCGGCGTCGGCGCGCGCCTGATCAGACGGCCGGCGCGCGCTCAAGGCGCCGGCCGAGGCCAGCAATTGCGGCGCGATTTGATGGACGCCGACCACGCGGACGCCTTCGCTCTCGAAAAGCCGCGCGACGCCGCTCAGAAGATGGTTGTCGCCGCCGCGAAACAGCGACGCGAGGCTCGCCAGCCGCTTCAACGCCCCCCAATCCAGCCGCAAGTCGGCGAGTTCGGGACGAGCCACGGCGCCGACGATGGCGATCTCGGCGACGCCGCGCTGTTTCAGGGCGCCGAACAACTTGCCGAGCTCGCCCAGATGGATCCAGAAGTGCGGGAACGCCTCGATCCGCTCGTCCGCCGCCCCGACAATGCCGACCATCACGGGACTGCGGCCCCGCTGGATCGCGGCCTTCGCGACTTGCACGGGAAAATCGCCGCCGCCGCACAGGATGGCGAGCGGCCTCGCTTGCGCCTCGCCGGCGTCGTCGGGCGGCGAGGCGTTCGGGGCCAAACTCACACGCTGTCTTCCTTGCCGGCGCGCGGCATGCAGATCGCCCGCTCGCCGCCCTCGCGCAGAAAATCGAGAATTCGCCGCACTTCCGGATGCGCCGCGAACTCGGCCGCCACATCCTCGGCGCGCTCTTTCAACGTGCCCTCGGGAGCGAAAAGCGCGCGATAGGCGCGGCGCAGGTCATGGATGGTCTCGCGGGAAAAGCCGCGCCTCTTCAGGCCGACGATGTTGAGGCCGGCGAGCGAGGCGCGATTGCCCAAGGCGATCCCATAGGGGATGACGTCATTCTCCACTCCCGCCAATCCGCCGACGAAAGCATGCGCGCCGATGCGAACGAACTGATGGGCGGCGGCGCCGCCGCTCAGAATCGCGAAATCGCCGATCTGGCAGTGGCCGGCCAGCATGACGTTGTTCGACAGAATGATGTCGTCGCCAAGTCGGCAGTCGTGGGCGACATGGGCGTTGGCGAGGAACGCGCAGCGCGAGCCGACGATCGTCTGCGAACCGCCGCCGGCCGTCCCGGGATTCATCGTCACGCCTTCGCGGATGATGCAATCCTCGCCGATCTTCAGACATACCGGTTCGCCGCGATATTTGAGGTCCTGCGGTTCGTGGCCGATTGACGCGAACGGGAATATGCGCGTGCGCGCGCCGATGTCGGTCACCCCGGCGACGCTGACGTGGGAGATCAGCCGAACTCCGTCGCCGAGGACCACGTCGGGCCCGACATGGCAAAACGGGCCGATCACGACGCCTTCGCCGAGCTGCGCGCCCGCCTCGACGCACGCGCTGGCGTGAATGGCCGGCGCCGGCGCGAGCGCGCCGAGCAGGGAGCCTGGCGACAATCTGGTCACTCCGCCACCAGCATCGCCGAAATCTCCGCCTCGCAGGCGAGCGCGCCGTCGACCCTGGCCTCGCCGCGGAACCACCACATGTTGCGGCGCTTGGCGAATTTCTCCATGTGAAACTCGACCCGATCGCCCGGAACGACCGGCTTTCGAAATTTCGCCTTGTCGATGGTCATCAGGTAGACGACAGCCGGTTTGGCTTTGTCGCCCTGCGCCGCGACGCACAGCGCCCCCGCCGTTTGCGCCATCCCTTCGATCAGCAACACGCCGGGCATGATCGGGCGGCCGGGAAAATGGCCCTGAAATTGCGGCTCGTTGGCGGTGACATTCTTGATGCCGATGCCGAATTCGTCGCCTCGCGCCCCGATGATGCGATCGACCAGCAGGAACGGATAACGATGCGGCAGGAGACGCAGCAGCCTTTGGATGTCGTAGCTTTCTATGGTTTCGCCCGCCGATGCGTCCATTCCATTCCCCTCGTCGATCCCTGTTCCGACCTTGCGTCGCGGCTCTCTCCTTTCGCAGAGGTCGCCGGCAAACGCATGAAGAGCGAACCATCCGCTCCTGGCGCAATCTCGTGCGAAACGCCGAAGACTCGTCTGGAAAGCGCTGTAGCGGAGTCGTTTCCGCTCGGTGGATAGACGCTTTCGAGCGCCGACGCCACAAATTCGTGCCAATCGCCCGGCCAGCGGGATGGCGCGGCTTATCCTTCCGCCGGCGCCTCGCGCGCCCGCTTCGACTCGCGAACCAGCTTCTTCAGCACGGCCAGTTCCTTCCAGAACTCGCGAATCGGCTGCGCCGGCGCGCCACCCCATCGCGCCCCCGGCGGAACATCGTTCATCAGGCCCGCGGAGGCGGCGATCTGTGCGCCGGCGCCGATATGCAAATGACCGGCGAGCCCCGCCTGCCCGCCGATCGCGACAAAGTCTTCAATCGTGCAGGAGCCCGAAACGCCGGCTTGGGCGACAATGACGCAATGGCGGCCGATCACGACATTATGGCCGATCTGCACCAGATTATCGATTTTGGCGCCTTCGCCGACCACGGTGTCGCGATTGGCGCCGCGGTCGATGGTGGTCCCCGCCCCGATCTCGACGTCATCCTGCAGGATCACCCGCCCGACTTGCGGCACTTTGCGGTGTCCCTGCGGCCCCATCGCGAAACCAAAGCCGTCCTGACCGACGCGAACGCCCGGATGAAGAATGACGCGATCGCCGATCAACGCGCAAAGGACCGTGCAGTTCGGCCCGACCACGCTGTCGCGCCCGATGCGGACGTTGGGGCCGATCACCGCGTTCGCGCCGATGCAGGCGCCGGCGCCAATTTCCGCGCCCGGACCGATGACGGCGCCGGGGTCCACGACAACGCCGGCCTCCAGGCGCGCCGCGGGATGAACCGAGGCGCCGGGGGAGATTCCGACCTCGCCGAAAGTCGATCCGGGCCTGGCGGCGCCGGGAAACAACCGGATCAGAACCTCGGCGAACGCCCGATACGGCTGGCTGGTCGAGAGCGCGACGCAACCCGCGGGGGCCTGCCCGCTGTGGCGCGGCTGCAACAACACCGCCGACGCGCGCGTCTTCGGCAAATCGGCGGCATAGAGGGGATTGTCGAGAAACGCGAGGTCGCCGGGCCCCGCCCGATCGATCGGCGCGACGCCGCGAATGACCAAGGTCAGATCGGCGCCCTCATTGGGCTGCGCGCCCGTCCATTCGACGATCGAGCCGATGGACGGCGCCAGGACTGGCGGAAAGAAATTTGTTTGCGCCATGAAAGAAGCGGGCGATCCTCTCAAGCCTGTTCAGTCGAAATGAACGCCGGCGGGAAATGGAAAAGCGGCCAAACGAAGACCGGCCTGATGGCGCTTCCCGTCGAGACGACTAGCGGCGGGGAAGAAAACAGGCGCGCCGCGCGATGTGGCGCGCCGGACCGATAAGCCGGATCGTTCGATCGACTAGAAAGTCGTGCCCCCTGAGAAGCTGAGAAACTGCGTCTGATCATACTTGCCCTTGATGATCGGATAGGCGACGTCCACGCGGATCGGCCCGAGCGGCGAAGCCCAGATCAAACTCCCGCCGGCCGAAAGGCGAATAGTCTTCTCGTCGTCGACCGTAATGCAAGAGCCCTGCGTATAGAGCGGCGCGACGTTTGTCGGAACGCAAGGCGCGCCTGCCGGCAGCCCCTGCAGGGTCGCGAAATTCGTCTGGCCATTGTAGCCGAACAATGTTCCGGCGTCGGTGAACACCGCCCCTTTCAGCCCAATTTCTCTCGGCAAGCCGAAGATCGGAAACTGCACTTCAGCGGTGCCGCCGAAATACGTCTGGCCGCCGAGACCGGCCGCCTGCAGATTGCCCAGATACGATATGTCGCGCGGCCCAATGCCACCCGGCGCAAAGCCCCGCACCAGCGTCGGCCCGACGTTGAAATTGTTGATGATGTCCAGCGAGGCGCCGCCGAAGGCGTTGATCTGTCCGGCCTGGGCACGCAAGAGGCCCGTGAAATCATCGGTGAGCGGATAGTAATAGTGCGCGTCAAAAGTCTCGCGCACGAACCTGGAATCGCCGCCGAGGCCGGCGACGTCCTGTTTGTAGGTCGCAATCACGCCCGCGGACGGGTTCTTGTTATTGTCGAGAGTATTGTAAATCAACGAAAACCCGGCCAGAGACGTCAAGTTCACGCCAAGCGCCGCCGCCTGCTTCAGCGCCAGCGACGCCTCGCCATTGGTCAGGCAATTGTTCGCCGAGGTCAAGAACGACGGTCCGGCCACGGTCGGCGTTATGCCGGGGACCGGATCGTTGATATTGCAATCGTCGTAGGGCTGGTTCGAATTGTTCGGAATAATGATCTGCGATTCATAGATCGAGTAATGGGGCTGGAAAGTGAACTCGTCCGTCACCGGCAGACCGAGGCGGAGAGTGACGCCCGTCGTCCAGTTCTCGTAAAAGGCGTATTGGTAGGGAAGCGTCTCCTTGTGATAGATGTCGAATCCCGCCGCGATGCGCTGATCGAGGAAATAGGGCTCCGTGAACGTGGCGCTCTCGCCGCGGCTGTATTGTCCCACCGACGCCGACAGCTTGACAAACTGACCGCGCCCCAAGAAGTTGGTTTCGGTGACCGACACTTCGGCGATGGCGCCGTCGGTCGTCGAATAGCCGCCCGAAACGGAGAACGAGCCGGTCGGTTGATCCTCGACCTCAACGACGACGATCACGCGATCGGGCGTCGAACCCGGCCTGTTGGTTATGTGCACCTTCTTGAAGAAGCCGAGATTGTTGAGACGCCGCTCCGCCCTCTCGATCATCGCGTGGTTGTACGGGTCCCCCTCGCCGATATCGAACTCGCGGCGAATGACATAGTCGCGGGTCCGGGTGTTGCCGCGAATTTCGATCCGCTCGATATAGACCTTCGGTCCGTCGTCGACGGTGAAACTGACGGCGATCTGGTGCGTCGCATTGTCGCGTTCGCCGTGCGGGCGCACTTGCGAAAACGCATAGCCCTGGCGGGCGACGTCGCGGGTGACCGCCTCGGTCGACAATTCGACCGCCGAGGCGTTGTAGACGTCGCCGGGCGAAACCTTCACGAATTGCGCGAGCCCCTG
>JBEKSH010000032.1:0-9506 GCA_049517235.1 Roseiarcus sp.
TTCGTTATGATCCATCATGATTCTGGTCAGATTATTCATCGAAAATCCAGCGACTAGGAAGCAAGCTCGTCGCGCTGGTCGTTCGGCCAACTAGCGCCGGCTCGCGATCGGGGTTTGGCGCGATAAGGCGAGCAACGGCGAAAAGCGCTCGGCACAGGCGGCGCCGTCGAAATGGGCCAACGGAGGAACGTTCATGCACCGCAGACAGATGTTGCTGTACGGCGCCGCTTTCGCCTTGGCGCCGCGCCTGGCGAGAGCCCAGGCCGGCAGGCCTTTCAAGATCGGCGTCATGAACGACATGTCGAGCGTTTACGCCGATTATCAGGGCGTCGGCTCCCTCATCGGCGCGAAGCTCGCCGTCGCCGATTATTCCGCGCAGTTCGGCGTGCCGGTGGAAATCGTCTCCGCCGACCACCAGAACAAGCCGGACGTCGGCTCGGCGATCGCCCGCAACTGGTTCGACAATGACGGCGTCGACGTCATCATGGACCTGCCCAATTCGGCCGTCGCGCTCGCGGTGCTCGGCGTCGCCGACCAGAAGAACAAGGCGGCGATCGGTTCGGGGGCGGGCACGTCGGCGCTGACCGGGCCGAAATGCTCGCGCAATTTCATCCACTGGACCTATGACACGTATGCCCTCGGCACCGGGCTCGGCAAAGCGCTGGTCGCGCAGGGCGCCAGGACCTGGTTCTTCGTCACCGCGGACTACGCGTTCGGCAAGGATCTGCAGGTCAATTGCGCGGCGGCCGTCGAGGCGTCGGGCGGCAAGGTTCTGGGCGAAGTGCGCCATCCCCTGAATACGCCGGATTTCTCGTCGTTTCTGTTGCAGGCGCAGGCGTCCGGCGCCGACGTCGTCGCCTTCGCCAACGCCGGCGGCGACCTGAACAATTCTTTCAAGCAAGCGGCCGAATACGGGCTCGGCAAGAAGCAGCGGCTCGCCGGCCTCATCCTCAACGTGACCAACATTCCCGGTCTCGGGCTCGAAGCCGTGCAGAACTCGACGATCTGCACCGGTTTCTATTGGGACATGAACGACGGGACGCGCGCCTTCGCCAGCCGCTTCCAGAGCGCCCATCCGAAAGCGATGATGCCGAACGACATGCACGCCGGCATGTATTCGGCGACCGCCCATCTGATCAAGGCGATGGCGATTCTCCGCAGCGCCGCCGACGGCGTCAAGCTGATCGACCAGATGAAGGCGATGCCGACCGACGATCCGCTGTTCGGCAAGGGCTCGATCCGCGTCGACGGGCGCAAGATTCACCCGATGTATCTACTGGCGACCAAGACGGTCGCCGAATCGAAGGGCGAATGGGATTACTTCAAGGTGCTCGCGACGATCAAACCCGAAGACGCGTGGCGGCCGCTCGACAAGGGCGGCTGTCCCTTCGTGAAGGCCTGACTGAACGCTCGGCGCCATGCGGCTGAGACAGACCTCGCGAGGCTCGGCGTCGACGACATCCATTCACGCCGCCGAATGCATGGCGGAGAGCCACGTGCCGTCGACACGCGTGAGCGCGTGGCTCGATCTGCCGCTTAGCGTCTTTCCCGCGTTCGGTCCTGAGCCGGCGGCGACGAATTCGCAGGCGATCAGCACGAGCTCGCCGACCTCTCGCGCGTTGATCACCTTGACGGCGATCCTGGTCCAGCCTTGCGCATAGAGCATTCCAAGCGCTCGCTCGATTTCCGGCCGCCCGACTGCGATCACGGCCCCGACGAGGACGCTATCTCGCGTATACAATTGAGCCGTTCCCGCGGCGCCCGTCGAATTCCACGCGCTCTCCCAATTTCTTGCAAAGGTCGCGGCGATTTCGTCGGCGCGTTGTTCGATCATCTGCGACTCCTTACGCGCCGCGCGCGACGGCTTCGTTGCGCACAATGTCGTAGACCGTTTACGTTGCCGGCGACAGTGGGCGATCGCGCACGTTGATCAGCCTGCAGGGTTGGACGGTGATCGCGAACCGCGCCGGCACGTTTCAATGGCGCTCGGCGTGGCCGGCCGCGCCGAATTTGGCGGCCTCGACGGAGACCGCGGCGACAGTGCGCAGGCTCTCTCGGCGATCCGCGTTGACATCGCGCTTGTTCTTGTTATGTTCCTAACCGGTTCGGCGACGAGCCTCCCGGGAGGCGTCATGGACGGGGAACACGAAGTATTGGCGCTTGAGCGCGCCGCATTGGCGCGCTGGCTGAACGGCGACCCGGCGGGGTTTCTCGAAATTTCGGCCGGGGATGTCGTTTATTTCGATCCCTTCCTGCCTCGGCGCCTCGACGGGTTCGAGGCGGTTCAGGCCTATTACGAAGGCCTTCGCGGCAAGGTGCGAGCAGAGCATTTCGAAATCATCGATCCGTCCGTCCAGGTGGTCGGCGACGCGGCGGTCCTCACATTCAACTTCGTGTCGTACGGCGGAAATGAAAACAGGCTTCGCTGGAATTGCACCGAGGTCTACCGGCGGACGCAGGATCGCTGGCGGATCATCCAGACTCACTGGTCGTTTACCGAAGCGGGCTTCCCCGCGAGACCGTGAGACGCCTCACGCTCCGCGTTCGACGACCTCGTTCGCCAGCCGCGCCATCAGCGGCACGGCCTGACCCATTTTCCGGGCGCGTTCGGGATTGGAGGCGTTGCCGTCGAGCGAGCGCTTGTAGACGCCCTGCACGATCGCGGCGATGCGAAAGAAGCTGAAAGCGAGCAGGAACGTCCAGTCGGGGACGCCGGCTATCCCCGTGCGCCGGCAATAGGCGTCGACGTAGGCGGATTCGCTGGGAAGGCCCAGCGCGGCGCGGTCGAGCCCCGCCAGGCCGCGAAACTCGGCGGCGTTCGGCAGGCGCCATTGCATGCACTGATAGGCGAGGTCGGCGAAGGGGTGGCCGAGCGTCGACAATTCCCAGTCGAGCACGGCGAGCGGACGGGCGCTCGAACCATCGAAAATCATGTTGTCGATGCGCCAGTCGCCATGCACCAGCGCCACCCGTCCGTCGTCGGCTGGCGCGTTCTCGCCGAGCCAGGCGATCAGCCGGTCCATGTCGGCGTTGACCCCTGTTTCGCTCGCCCGGTATTGTTCGCTCCAGCGCTGCAATTGCCGTGCAAAGTAATTGCCGGGCTTGCCATAGTCGCTGAGGCCGCTGGCGACGACGTCGACGGCGTGCAGCCGCGCGAGCGCCTCGTTCATCGAATCGTAGATCGCCGCGCGCTCGTCCGGCGCCAGGTCCGGCAAAGCCGGGTCCCAGAAGATGCGTCCCTCGACATGGCTCATGATGTAGAAGGTCGAGCCGACGACGCTTTCGTCCTCGCAAAGGGCCAGCGCCCGCGGCGCCGGAAATCCCACGCCTTCCAACGCGCGCAGCACGCGAAATTCGCGCTCGACCGCATGGGCCGATTTCAGCAATTTGCCCGGCGGCTTGCGCCGCAGCACGTAGCGCCCGGACGGCGTCTCGATGAGATAGGTCGGGTTCGATTGTCCGGTCGCGAATTTCTGCGCCGCGACGGGGCCGGAAAAGCCCGCGACATGACCCCTCGCCCAGGCTTCGAGACGCTCGGCGTCGAGAGGAAAGGCGTCGCTCATTGCGGCTTGTTGGAATAGCGCTTCAATTCGTTCTTGGCGATGACGCGCCGATGCACCGCATCGGGGCCGTCGGCGAGGCGCAAGGTGCGCACATGGACCCACATGCTGGCCAGCGGGAAGTCCTGGCTGACGCCCGCCCCGCCATGCATCTGCACGGCCTGGTCGATCACTTCGAGCGCCACGCGCGGCGCGATCACCTTGATCTGCGAGATCAGCGGCGCCGCCGCGCGCACGCCTTGCGTATCCATAGCCCAGGCCGCTTTCAGGCACAGCAGGCGCGCCATCTCGATCGACATCCGCGCCTCCGCGATGATGTCGTGATTGGCGCCCAGCGAAATGAGCTTTTGGCCGAACGCCTCGCGCGTCTGCGCGCGCCGGCACATCGCCTCCAGCGCGCGCTCGGCCTGGCCGATCGCGCGCATGCAATGGTGGATGCGTCCGGGCCCGAGCCGCCCCTGCGCGATGTCGAAGCCGCGCCCGCGCCCCAATATGATCGCGTCGCGCGGCACGCGCACGTCGGTGAACCGGATGTGCAGATGGCCGTGCGGCGCGTCGTCCGCGCCATAGACCTTCAGGGCGCGCAGCTTTTCGACGCCCTTCGTTTCGGCGGGGACCAGCAGCATCGAATGGCGCGCGTGCCTCGCCGCCTCGGGGTCGGTGAGGGCCATCACGATATACAGCGAGCAGCGCGGATCGCCGGCGCCCGACGACCACCATTTCTCGCCATCCAGCACCCATTGGTCGCCCTCGAGGCGCGCCGACATCGCGATGTTGGTGGCGTCCGACGAGGCGACGCCCGGCTCGGTCATCAGATAGGCCGAGCGCGCGCGGCCGTCGAGCAGGTCGGGCAGCCAGCGCGCCTTTTGCTCGGGCGAGCCGAAACGCTCCAGCACTTCCATATTGCCAGTGTCCGGCGCGGAGCAGTTGAACACTTCGGAAGCCAGCGGCGACCAGCCCATTTCCTCGGCGAGATAGGCGTATTCGACGGTGGTCAGGCCCGAACCCTTGTCGGAGCCGGTCAGCCAGAAATTCCATAGACCGCGCGAGCGGGCGCGCGCCTTCAGACCGGCGAATATTTCGACCATCCGGGCGGTCGGCTTGAAACGGTCGCCCTCGCGCCCGACTTCGGCTTCGTATTCCTCTTCGAGCGGCATGATCTCGTCGCGCACCATCGCGCGCACCGCGGCGATCAACGGGCGCACCCTGTCGGTAATGCCGAGATCCATGCTGTCCTCCCGGAGGTTTCGTTTCTTGCCGGAGTTGACCCGCAATCGCCGCCCCGCGCAAGGGCGCTCGGCGAAGGGCGTCCGCCCGCCCGAGGGCCAGCCAGGCAAAAAGGGCCGGGCAAATCCTCCCGGCCCTCGCGCGAGCGCGACCGGCCCGACGCTATTTGGCGAAGGGGACCGGAGCGTCCGACAGGGATTGCAGATAGGCGAGGATGTCGGCGCGCTTGTGTGGGTCCAGCTCGCCGGGGAAGCTCATTTTCGTGCCGGGCTCCATCCCCTTCGGGTTCTTGATGAATTCGAACAGCTCTTCGAAGGTCCAATTGCCGCCCATCTTCTTCAGCGTGTCGGAATAGCCGAAGCCCGCAACGGAGGCGACGGGCCGCCCGACGACGCCATAGAGCGGCGGGCCGACCTTGGCGGCGCCGCCCTTTTCGAAACTGTGACAGGCCTGGCAGGGCTTGGTGTCGCCGGCGCCCTTCGCCGCGTCCGCCTTGGCGAGCAAGGCGGGCAGGGGCTCTTCGGGCGCGGCGTTGGCCGGCGCCGCCGGCGCCGCCGCTTCTTGCGCCGCCGGCAGCGCGTAGCCGGCCTTCACCGCCTTATGGGGCGCGAACACCGCGTTGGTGAAAATTCCCAGCGCCATCGTCGCCAGCAACGTGCCAAGCACAGCCAAGACGAGCTTATTGGAATTTGTCGTTTCCATGCGCGGCGCAGCCCCAAGTCTCGAATTCAACCGCCAGGACCGTCAGCAAGCAGCCCGGACAATGTTTTGATTACCCGCTTTGCGCCGGACTTGGCAACACGTATAAACGCGGCCCTTTGTCCTTTTTGCGCGCGCGGCGGCGGCGCAGGTTTATCGTTGGCCGATGGCGAACCCGATCGTAATAATCCCGGCGCGGATGGCCTCGACGCGCCTGCCGGGCAAGCCTTTGGCGGATATCCATGGGGAGCCGATGATCGCCCATGTCTGGCGGCGCGCGATCGAGGCCGACGTCGGTCCCGTTCTGGTCGCCGCCGACCAACCGGCGATCGTCGACGCGATCGAGGCGATCGGCGGGCGCGCCATTTTGACGCGGGGCGCTCACGCCTCGGGCTCTGACCGGATTTTTGAGGCGCTCAACGCCTTCGACCCGCAAGCGCGCTTCGACGTGGTGGTCAACGTGCAGGGCGACCTGCCGACGATCGAGGCTTCGGCGGTGCGCGCCGCCGTGCGGCCCTTGGACGACGCGCAAGTCGATATCGCGACGCTGGCGACGCCGATCGTGCGCGCCGCCGAACGCGACGACCCCAACGTGGTCAAGGTGGTGGGGACCGAGATCGCCCCGCGTCGTTGGCGCGCGCTGTATTTCACGCGCGTCAGCGCGCCATGGGGCGAAGGGCCGTTGCTCCATCACATCGGCCTTTACGCCTACCGTCGCGCGGCGCTCGCCCGTTTCGTCGCCTTGCCGCCCTCGACGCTGGAGCGGCGAGAAAAGCTCGAACAATTGCGCGCTCTGGAGGCGGGAATGCGCATCGACATCGCGATCGTCGACACGCCGCCGCTTGGCGTCGACACGCCCGAAGATCTGGAGCGCGCCAGGCGGAAGCTCGCGCCCGGCGGAGGAAAGCATGGCCAGTCCTAAATCGATCGCCTATCAGGGCGAGCCCGGCGCCAATTCGCATATCGCCTGCGCCGAGCGCTTTCCCGACATGGCGCCGCTGCCTTGCGCGACCTTTGAGGACGCGTTCGCGGCGATCCAGGACGGCGCCGCGGATCTCGGCATGATTCCCATCGAGAATTCGATCGCCGGACGCGTCGCCGACATTCACAATCTGCTGCCGGCCTCCGGGCTGCATATCGTCGGCGAGACCTTCCTGCCGATTCATTTCCAGCTGCTGGGCGTGAAAGGCGCCCTCGTCTCCGACTTGCGCTTCGTTCACAGCCACGTCCATGCGCTGGGCCAGTGCCGCAAGATCATCCGCAGGCTTGGATTGAAACCGGTCGTCGCCGGCGACACCGCGGGAGCGGCGCGCGAGGTCGCGCAATGGGGCGACCCGGCCCGCGCCGCGCTCGCCACCAGGCAGGCCGGCGAAATCTATGGGCTGGATGTCTTGGGCGTCGACGTCGAGGACGAGGCGCATAATACGACCCGCTTCGTGATCCTCTCCAAGGCGCCGCGCTGGGCGGGCGCCGGCGCGGGGCCGGTGGTGACGACCTTCGTCTTCCGCGTGCGCAACGTGCCCGCCGCGCTCTACAAGGCGCTCGGCGGCTTTGCGACCAATGGCGTCAACATGACCAAGCTGGAGAGCTATATGGTCGAAGGCGAATTCGCCGCCACCCAGTTCCTCGCCGACGTCGACGGCCATCCCGAAGACCCGGGACTACGCCGCGCCCTGGAGGAACTGGAGTTCTTTTCAAAAGAAGTGCGCATCCTCGGCGTCTATCCCGCACATCGTTTTCGCGTGGAGACGCAAAAGGCGGCGGGATAGGGGCCGGCCGCCGGCCGAATTCGAATTTTTCTATGCCGAATCTACATTTACAAATCCCCGTGCAAGAATAGATTTTATTGTCGAATCATCCTCGATGCCACGGGCGTCAAGATGCCGCACACCCAGACGATCAGGTGCGTCAAAAAGAGCGACAGCCGGCTTCCCTATCAGAGAATTTTGAGCGTCGGCGGAATAAATCCCGATGGTTCTCATTGGACGCAAAGCCACGAGAAAACCATCAAGGAAATAGAAAGCGGCCTGTGGGAATTTTATTCACAGGGCGCCTGGAGAAGAGATAGAATAATTGTCGCGACTTATCTAGGCTATAAATATATTAAAGCGGTGGGAGACGTGTCTCATCCCGACACGCTGCTGTCTCTTCCCGAATGCCCGTAGGACTGCGGAGTGACGTCGATGATTTGTTGAGCCGCCTCCTCTTCGGATGCGATTTTGCCATCCGCAGAGCCTTCGCCAGGACTTCACGCGTAACCTCGCCAGGCGAGGACGATATATTCCGGCCGCGCATCGAGCCCTTTCGGTTGCATGAACGGCGGCTCGGCAAATTCGATTCGGTGGAAATCGTTCTGTCGGACGCCTCGCCGCCGCCCGATGACGCGCGGATAAGCGCGCGACGGCGGCGCTGGCGGCCGATGCGCGATGCTGCCGCCGCTCCGCCGCGCGTCCTGCGGCGGCGCGGCGAGGCTCGCCGGGCGGCCGGTCCTAGCCAAACCAGGCCGCAGAGCCTAACTATGAGGCTGCGCCGCCCGGCTCTTGGATCGTTCGTTGCCGGCGCGGCGTCGCGAGAAGCAGGGTTTTGACAATGCCAAATCTGGACATTTCCACGGTCGTCTTTGCGATCATCGCGATCTTCGTCGTCTGGAAACTGCGGTCAGTGCTCGGCATGAGGAACGGCGCGGAGCGTCCGCCGTTCGATTCGGCCCCCGGCCCCGGTTCGGGCCGCAACCCGGCCAACGGCGTCCAGCCGATGGGCCAGGTCGTGCGCTTGCCGACCGCCCCGCCCGCCGCGGCCGCGCTTGCCGGCGCCGCCGTTTCCGGCGCCGGCCCGCGCTGGAAGGGCTTTGCCGAGCCTGGCTCGAACGTCGCGGCGGGCCTCGATGCGATCGCCGGCGCAGATCCCAGCTTTTCGCCCGAAGGTTTTCTGTCCGGCGCTCGTTCGGCCTATGAGATGATCGTCACCGCCTTCGCCGCCGGCGACCGAAAGACGCTCGGCAATCTTCTGGCGCCCGACGTGATGGACAATTTCTCGAAGGCGATCGACGCGCGCCTCGCACGAAACGAGACCATGGAAACGACGCTGGTGGCGATCGATTCGGCGATGTTCGAGGACGCGCGGCTGAACGGCGGGACCGCGCAAATCTCGGTGCGCTTCGCCACCAAGCTCGTCTCGAACACGCGCGACAAGGCGGGCGTGGTGACGGAAGGCTCCGCCGATTCCGTCGTCGACCACCTCGACGTCTGGACCTTTTCCCGGGACACGGGCTCGCGCAATCCCAATTGGCGGCTGAGCGCGACCGAGACGGTCCATTAGTCCTGCGCTTAGGGATGAGCGATGGCGCAGGCTCTCGACCCGGTCCGCTTCGCCGATCTTGCCGGTTTCGCCGACGACGACTGCTTCGCGGCGTTCGAGACTTTCCGGCGCTCCGCCAGGGCGCTGGCCGAAGGCGTCGGTCCGGCGCGGCCGGCGGTCGCGGCCTCGCGGGCGCTCGTTGCGCTCGCCAGAGAGGCCCTGTCGGCCGAAATCGCCGAAGCGGCGGCGGCGCGGGCGTTTTTCGAGCGCCGGTTCCGTCCCTTTCGCGTGCGCCCGGACGGCGCGAACCGGTGCGGCTTTCTGACCGGCTATTACGAACCGCGCCTGCGCGGTTCGCCGACGCCGTCGCCCGAATTTTCGGAGCCCGTGCTGGCGCGCCCCGACGATCTCGTCACTTTTGCCGCGGGCGAGGCGCCGCGGTCGTTCGAGGCGGGTCTGTCGGGCGCGCAGCGTCTTCCCGGCGGCGCGCTGCGCCCCTATCCCGAACGCGCGGCGATCGAGGCCGCCGCGGCGGCCGGCGAGCGGCGGCCCATTCTCTGGCTGCGCGATCCAGTCGAGCTGTTCATGGCCCAGGTGCAGGGGTCGGCGCGCGTCGAACTTCCCGACGGGCGGATCGTGCGCCTCGCCTATGACGGGCGCAACGGCCAGCCCTATACGTCGATCGGCCGCCTGCTGATCGAAGCGGGCGAGATCGCGGAGGCC
>JBEKSH010000033.1:0-10548 GCA_049517235.1 Roseiarcus sp.
GCGAACGCCTGCACGGCGAGGCCCTGGCCAAGGATTCATCGCTGGCCTCGTCGCTGTGGCGACCCGCCAAGGCTGAGCTCAGCCGCGCCGGCCAGTGAACGCCGCTCGCCAACGTTCCGGCGCTACCTGCCTGAGTCGACGTTGCCGATGACGCTTGACGCCGCGGCCCAGATGTTCTAGTTTTGTTCCGTTATTCAATTCGGGAGCCTATCGATGTTGGCGCTTCAGGACCGGGCGGCCTATCGTCGCGATCGAACGGATGCGCAGGGCCAGGCTCCCGGTTGGGCTGCCCGGCCGCCGGGGCCGTCCTTGCATTTTCGGGAGGGCGATGACAGCGCGCCGCTGTCGGCGCTTGCCGGCGACGCGCTAGGGGCCCACTTTCGCTCGTGGCGAGGGGCCTCGGGCCGACGCTATGTGTTTTCGATCTACGGCCCGCCTTCCTGCCCCGCCTATGACCATGCCGTGATTGTCGTCGCCGCGGTGGACGCCGCCGGCGATCGAACGGATGTTTTCATCGCCGACACCGGCTGCTTCCCCGAGATCGTCCTCGCTAGCGCCGCTGCGAAATGGACGAGGGCCGACGCTGAGATCGAGTTTCACATCCACCTGTTGGCGAAATCGCCGGCCGAGCGCCGCGCGCTGATCTCGGACCTTTCTCACCCGCCGCGGAGCTGAGCGGCGAGCCATTCGAGCGTGGGATCGGCGACCCCGCTTTCCCGCAAATGCGCCTCGGTGTTGAGAACATAGTCCACGTTGGAGCCCGACGCGCCGACGCCGTGGGCGACAAGGTTCAACAGCTCTTCGCGTTCGAGCCGGCCGGCATATTGCGCATGGCTGCGGTCGGCCACGTAAGTCAGCGCGGTCGCCGTGGTTCCGTCGGCCAGGTGAGCAAGGACCCTCCTCTCGATGTAGACGCCCGTCACCTGTTCCCGCTTGCGCAGGTAATCGATCGTCGGCGCGCTTTGCGCCGCTGCTACGCGAAAAGCCACCCCGCGACAGGCACCGCCGCGGTCGAGTCCCAGGACGAGGCCGGGCCGTTCGCGCGTGCCGCGATAGACATGCGAGTAGACGCACAGGCTGCGGCGCCAACCATGCACCAAAGCGCCCTGTCGCTCGACGAAGCCAAATCCCGGCCGCCACATCAGCGAGCCATAGCCGAAAACCCAGAGATCGCCGGGCTCCAAAGTCCGGCGCCGCGGTCTCTTGCCCCTGCGCGACAATTCCCCGGCGAATCGCCCGCGTGCGCGTGAACAGGTCGAACAGGCCGTCTCCATCGCCGCGACGGATCATGCGCTGCAGGGCGGTCAAGTCCTCGTTGAACCGTCCAAGCATTTCGAGCACCGCGTCCTTGTTGTGCAGAAAGACGTCGCGCCACATCGTCGGGTCCGAGGCGGCGATGCGGGTGAAATCGCGAAAGCCGCCCGCCGAGAATTTCAGCACTTCCGAGCGCGTCGTCTCTTCGAGCTCGGCGACCGTGCCAACGATGTTGTAGGCGATCAGATGCGGCACGTGGCTGGTGATCGCCAGCACGAGGTCGTGGTGCGCCGGGGTCATCACTTCGACATTCGACCCAAGCGCTTCCCAAAAGGCGCGAACCAGCGCGACCGCCTTCGCGTCCGCCTCCTCAGGCGGGGTGATGATGCACCAGCGATGCAAGAACAGACTGTCAAAGCCGGCGTCGGGACCCGACTGCTCCGTCCCGGCCACCGGATGGGCCGGGACAAGGCGGACGCCGGCCGGAAGATGCGGCGCGATCGCCGCGATGACCGCCGATTTGACGGAGCCGACGTCGGAGACGATCGCTCCGTCTTTCAGGTGCGGCCCGACCTCCTCGGCAACGGCTCCATCAGCGCCCACCGGCACGCAAAAGACGACGAGATCGGCCCCGCGCACCGCCTCCCGCAGGCTCGGCGCCACCTCGTCCGCCAGCCCGAGCTCCGCGACGCGGGCGCGCACCGCCGCGTCGGCGTCGCCCGCGACGATCGTCGCCGCGACCTTGCGCCGGCGCGCCGCGCGCGCGATGGAGGAGCCGATCAGGCCAAGCCCGATAAGCGCGAGCCGATCGACGATGGGCGCCTTAGCCGGAGCGCCAGGAGTGTCAGACACGGCGCTCGCCTCTCATGAACGCCGCGAGCGCCGCGACGACCCCCTCATTGGCTTGGGCCGTTCCGACGGTCAGGCGCAGGCAATCGGGCAAACCATAGGCGGCGACCGCGCGCAACACGAATCCGCGCGACGTCAAATAGGCGTCCGCCTCTTTCGCGGTGCGGCCGGACGCGCGCGGAAAATGCAGAAGCAGGAAATTGCCGACGCTGGGCGTCACTTTAACGCCAAGCGCGGCGATTTGTTCCGCCAGCCAAGCCAGCCATCGCTGATTATGCGCGACCGCCGTCTCGGTGTGCGCGGCGTCGGCCAAGGCGGCGATTCCCGCTTCGATCGCCGCCCCGTTGACGTTGAAGGGCGCCCGGATGCGATTCACCGCGCCGATCACATCCGCTGGCCCATAGGCCCAACCTAGGCGGAGATTCGCAAGCCCGTAAATCTTCGAGAAAGTGCGCGTCATCACGACGTTTTCGCATGTCGCAACCAGCTCGATCCCCGCGGCGTAATCGTTGCGCGTGACGTATTCGGCGTAGGCGGCGTCCAGCACGAGCAGAACCTCGCCCGGCAAGCCCGCTTGCAGCCTCTTGACCTCCGAAAACGGCAAATACGTGCCGGTCGGATTATTCGGATTGGCGAGGAAAACCACCTTCGTTCTCGGCGTCACCCTGCGCAGCAGCTGGTCGACGTCCGCCGTGAAGTCGGTCTCGTCGGCGGCGACCGCGGTCGCTCCGGCGGCCCTGATCGCGATGGGATATTCGAGAAACCCGTGCTGGGTGTAGAGACCCTCGTCTCCGGGCCGCAAGTAGGCGTGCGCGAGCAAAGCGAGAATATCGTCCGAGCCGTTGCCGCAGACGATCAGCGCCGCATCCAGTCCGTAACGCCGAGCGATCGCCTCCCGCAGCCGCGAAGCGGAACCGTCGGGATACAGGGCCAGATGGTCGGCGACCGAGCGAAACGCCGCGATCGCCAAAGGCGAGGGTCCGAGCGGCGTCTCATTCGACGAAAGCTTGTAGACCGTGGCGAGGCCCGCTGCGCCGCTCTTGCCCGGCACATAGGCTTCAATCGCCATGACGTCGGCGCGCGGGACTGGTCGCGAGAGTTTTTGCTCGGACATCGACGGTTGCACTCCAACCGGTTTCCTGATGGCGCCTATGACGAAGCCGACGAATCGAAGCGGGCGGCGTGGGCGCCCACTTCCGAAATCCTGAGGTCGCCGGCCCCCGCCTTCCTAAAAGCGTTCTCGAACGCGCCTGCTTCATACCCGCCGGGGCGAGCGATCAGCAACGACAAACCCATGCCGTCGGCGGCGTTGCCGATGATCTCGCCGCCCAGGGCGCCCAGCGCGGCGGGATAATCGCCGCGCCATCGGTCCAGCGACACGGCCTCGATGACGACATCCCGCGCCGCGCCGTCCGCCAGAGGGTTGGCGATCACGAACACCGGCATGCCGGCCGGATGATCCGGGCGCTCCACGAACGGCAGGCGCGCGATGATCTTTGGCGCGGAGGCGGCGCAAAGGCGCGTCCACCACGCGCCGGAGCCGACGCCGCCATTGACCGCAAACATGCCCAGGTCCCCTGATCCCCGCGCCACCGCGTCGATCACGCCGCCGGCGCTGTGATGGGGAACGCACGGAACGGTGAAACCGAAGTGGAAGCGCGCGGAATCGCGCATCGGCGCGTCGCCGCGCGACATGTCGACATGGACCGAATAATTCGCCTGCACATAGGTGAAGGTCGAAATGATGATGCGCCAAATGCCTTCGACCGTATCGAGCGGCAGCCTGCCCCGGTGGCGCTCGGCGAGCGCGCGCATCATCGCCGCCTCGCGCGCCGGCCTGAACGCCGAACCGCCGCCCTGACGCGCCTTGATCGCAATCAGCCGATCGATGATGCGGCCGCGCTCCATCAGCAATTCGTGCATCGACGCATCGATCCGATCGATATCCGCGCGAAGATCGGCAAGCGTCTCGACAACGACTGGTTTTGACACGGTCAGGGCTTCCAGGGACGCTCGGCGGCGAATGCGGGCTCTTCATACAGAGGCTGCGCCGCGCTGGCTATTCGTTCCCGTCTTCAAGTGTTCATGGATTCGAAGAAATTGGCGTTGGACTTGGTTTCGCGCAATTTCCCGATCAGGAATTCAATCGCGTCCACGGTGCCCATCGGGTTGAGGATGCGCCGCAGCACATACATCTTCTTGAGGATGTCGGCCGGAACGAGCAGCTCCTCCTTACGCGTTCCCGAGCGCGTAATGTCCATCGAGGGGAATGTTCGCTTGTCCGCCACCTTGCGGTCGAGGATGATTTCCGAATTGCCGGTGCCCTTGAACTCCTCGAAAATCACTTCGTCCATGCGCGACCCGGTGTCGATAAGGGCGGTGGCGATGATCGTCAGCGAGCCGCCTTCCTCGATGTTGCGCGCGGCGCCGAAAAAGCGCTTGGGCCGCTGCAAGGCGTTAGCGTCGACGCCGCCGGTCAGCACTTTGCCCGACGAGGGGACGACGGTGTTGTAGGCGCGGCCGAGGCGCGTGATGGAATCAAGCAGGATCACCACGTCGCGCCCATGTTCGACGAGGCGCTTGGCCTTTTCGATGACCATTTCGGCGACCTGGACGTGCCGGACCGCCGGCTCGTCGAAGGTCGAGGAAACCACCTCGCCCTTCACCGAGCGCTGCATGTCGGTAACTTCCTCGGGCCGCTCGTCGATGAGCAGTACGATCAGATAGCACTCGGGGTGATTGGCGGTCACGGACTGCGCGATATTCTGCAGCAGCACCGTCTTGCCGGTCCGCGGCGGCGCGACGATCAAGGCGCGCTGGCCCTTGCCGATCGGCGAAACAATATCGATCACGCGCGCCGAAAGGTCCTTTTTCGTGGGATCGTCAATCTCGAGCTTCAGACGCTCGTCCGGATAAAGCGGCGTCAGATTGTCGAAATGAACCTTGTGGCGCGTCTTTTCCGGATCCTCGAAATTGATCAGATTGACCTTGAGAAGCGCGAAGTAGCGCTCGCCTTCCTTCGGGCTTCGAATGACGCCTTCGACAGTGTCGCCGGTGCGCAGGCTCAGGCGTCGGATTTGCGACGGCGACACATAGATGTCGTCCGGGCCGGGGAGATAATTGGCGTCCGCCGACCGCAAGAACGCGAAGCCGTCTTGCAGTATTTCGACCACGCCCTCGCCGATTATCTCGACGTCCACGCTCGCGAGTTGCTTGAGGATCGCAAACATCAATTCCTGCTTGCGCATTATCGATGCGTTCTCGACTTCGTTTTCCTCCGCAAAAGCGAGAAGTTCGGTCGCCGACTTCTGCTTGAGGTCTTTTAGTTTCATTTCCCGCATCGGGGGATCCTTGATGGCCGCAAGCGCGACAGCGCTTCGACGGAACGAATGGAGCAGCACGGTCGGCGGAGGCTTGAGTTTAAGAGCCGCTGGTTCGCTGGACCTTGCACAAGCTGGGCGGAACATTTTGTCCGCTGGTCACAGAAACGCGTGCTGTAGGTGGGAGCCTCAACATAGAGCGCTTCGTCGATTGTTTCAACGGCGAATTCGAAGCCTGCTTCGGCGCTTCCCGGCGGCCAGGTCCGCCGCGCCGGACGTCAAACTCGTCAATTTCGCCAATTCGCTTGAATTAGAACGGCTTGACCACCACCAGGATCACAATGACGGCCATCAGCACGGGCGGGACTTCATTGAGAATGCGATAGAACCGCGCCGACCGGACATTCCCGTCGGCGGCGAAAGTCTTCACCACACGCGCAAAATAGCCGTGCAATGCGGACATCGCCAGCACCAGCGCCAGTTTCGCGTGCAACCACGGCGCCGCAATGAGGCTGTCGGCGTAAGCTAGCCAAGGCCCGGTCAACCACGCCACGATCATCGCCGGATTGATGATCATTCTCAGCAACCGCCGCTCCATGACCTTAAAGGTTTCCGATTGCGCGGAACCGGGCGGCGCATCAACATGATAGACGAAAAGGCGGGGCAGATAAAACATCCCCGCCATCCATGAAATGACGGCGATGACGTGGAGGGCTTTGACCCATGCCTCGATCATTGCGCTTCAGCCTCGTCGCCTGACCCGATTGACCAATCGTTCGACGTGAGCGACAGGCGTCTCCGGCAAAATGCCATGACCGAGATTGAAGATCAAAGGCCCGCCGCCGAGCGCCTCGATGATGTCGTCCACCGCCGTGTCGAGCGCCGCGCCGCCGGCCAGCAGCGCCAACGGATCGAGATTGCCTTGCACGGGCAGCAGCCCTTGGATTGATTCGGCGGCGAAAGTAACATCGACGGCCGTATCCAGACCGATGACGTCGGCCCCGCTGGTTCGCGCCAATTCGACGAGATGCGACCCGACGCCCTTGGCGAACAGGATAACCGGGACGCCCGGATGGCGCGCCTTGACGCCCGCAACGATCTTGCGCAGCGGCTCAAGGCACCAGCGGCGGAATTGCCGTTGCGACAGCACGCCCGCCCACGAATCGAAAATCTGAACGGCGTCCGCTCCCGCATCGATCTGCCGCGAAAGATAGGCGACCGAAGCCTCGACCAGGCGGTCGATCAACGCCTCAAAGAGATCGGGATGCCGATAGGCCAGCAGACGCGCCGGCGCCAGATCAGAAGTTCCCCTGCCGGCCACCATGTAGCTCGCCACCGTCCAAGGCGCCCCGCAAAACCCCAGCAGCGCGACATCTTCCTGCAACCTGGTCTTGACCTGTTCAATCGCCTCGAAAACCGGCGCAAGGCGATCAAGGTCGATCTCGCCGCGCAACGCCGACAGACGCGCCGGCGTGTCGACCGGCTCCAGCCGTGGCCCTTCGCCCAATTCGAAGGAGACCTTTTGGCCCAAGGCGTCGGGAATCACGAGAATGTCGCTGAAAAGAATCGCCGCGTCAAAGCCGAACCGTCTGATTGGTTGCAGCGTCGCTTCAATCGCGAGGCGCGGCGTGTAGCAGAAATCGAGAAAGGACGCCGCTTGCGCGCGGATTTCGCGATATTCAGGAAGGTAGCGGCCCGCCTGCCGCATCAGCCAGATCGGCGCAACGGCGTTCGGCTGGCGATTGAACGCCCGTTCCAATGGTGTGTTTGGCTGCATCGCGTTTTCGTTAGCGCCGGTCAATCAATTAATAAAGAAAGATTCTGTTTTTGCTTCTTTGGCTGCGCATTGGGCTTTAGCCCATCGATCCACACGGCCTTCACAGTCGGCGCGTGATGCGCGGCGATCGCTCCGCGCCGCGGCGTCTGTGGACGGGTTAATCATTTGTTAAGGTTTTCAATCTGCAAAGAGGCGACTCGATTGTGAAATGTCCTCAGGCCTTCCCCATAGTTCCCAGCCGCGCCCATCTCAGGCGCGTTTCTATCCCAAGGCGCTTGATTGGGGATGAAGAAGAGAGTTCGCCCAGAGAGAAATGAGACGCTCCGGTTCCGCGGCGCTTGTCCACGCCTGTCCACATGCGCGTCCCCCCGTTATAAGGGGTCGCTGGAAGCGATCTGACTGCCGAGGAACGAGGAATTTGGGACGCAGCTATTTTCATCTTCATCTCGTCTCTGATGCGACCGGAGAAACGCTGATCGCGGCCTCGCGCGCGGCGGCCGCTCAATATCAGGGCGTTGCATCGATCGAACACGTCTATCCACTGATCCGCACCCATTCGCAGCTCGACCGGGTCATCGCTGAAATCGACAATTCGCCGGGGATCGTCCTGTTCACTCTGGTGGACGCTGAACTGTCGCGCCGCTTGGAGGCGAGTTGCGAGATATCGGGTTCACCCTGTCTGTCCGTGCTGAACCCGATTCTGACGCTTTTCCAATCCTACCTCGGAACGACCTCAACGCCGCGCGCCGGCGCGCAGCACATGCTGAACGCCGACTATTTCAAGCGGATCGACGCGCTGAACTTTACGATGCTGCACGACGACGGTCAGTTGACCGACAATCTGGAACAGGCGGACATCCTACTGCTCGGCGTCAGCCGCACTTCCAAAACGCCGACCAGCATCTACCTGGCCAATCGCGGTTTCAAGACCGCGAATATTCCACTCGTTCCGCATGTCGCCACGCCACCCGCGCTTGAGACGCTGCGCCGTCCGCTGGTGGTCGGCCTGCTCGCTTCGCCTGAGCGAATTGTGCAGATCAGGCAAAATCGCCTTCTGGCGCTCAACGCCGACTATCAGACGCCCTATGTCGATCGCGTCGCGGTCGCCGAGGAAGTCGCTCAATCGCGCCGCCTGTTCGCCGAAAGGGGTTGGCCGTCAATCGACGTGACCCGCCGCTCGATCGAGGAGACGGCGGCTGCTGTCATCGACTTATATAGGGAACATCGCCTCAAATTCATCGCGCAGGCTTGATTCATATTGCAGAATGAACCGCAGAGGCTCAGATCCTTGCCCCGCAAAGCATCGTTGTGGATCGGCGCCAGGCCGGTGCTCGCCTCAAAAAGCGCGAGCCGCCGGTTGCTGCTTGAAAACGCCGGGATCGCGGTCGACGTCGAAGCCGCGGCGCTTGACGAGCGAGCGCTGGAGGAAGAATTCCTGGAAGGCCGCGGTTCGCCCGCGCAGCTTGCGGCGCGGCTTGCCCGCGCGAAGGCGCTGGAGGTCAGCGCCCGCCGACCGCGAGCCTTGTGCTTTGGCGCCGACCAGACGCTTCGGCTCGACGGAAGCCTGTTTCATAAGCCTGGCGATATGGAGGCGGCCGAGCAAAGCCTCAAGAGACTGGCCGGTCGAACCCACGTCCTCGATTCCGCCGTTTGCGTCGCGCGCGAGGGCGCGCCGCTATTTGAGGCGGCGCAAAGCGCGCGATTGACGATGCGCGCGCTCGACGAAAGCGCCGTGCGACGCTATCTCGCCGCCGCCGGGCCGGCCGTTCTGTCGAGCGTTGGAGCCTATCAGGTCGAGGGCCTTGGGATTCATTTGTTCGAGGCGATCGAAGGCGACCATTGGACCATCTTGGGCCTGCCCTTGTTGATCTTGCTGAAATGGCTTCGATCGAACGGGTTTCTCGCGACATGAGCGACATGAGCGACAATACGCCGAGAGCCTGCGTCGCCGGCTGGCCGATCGCCCATTCGCGCTCCCCGCTCATCCATTCCTTTTGGCTGCGAAGCCTCGGCATCGAAGGGGTCTACGACAAGGTCGCCGTGCCGCCGGGCGAATTCGCCGAATTCGCCGAGAGCGTTGGAAGGACCGGCCTGATCGGCGCGAATGTCACCGTTCCGCACAAGGAAGCGGCGTTCGCCGCCTGCGATTGGCTTACCGCCAATGCGGCCGATCTGGGCGCCGTCAATACGCTGTGGCGGGAGAACGGCAAGCTCTGCGGCGATAACACCGATGTCGCCGGGTTTCTCGCCAATCTCGACGAACAAGCGCCGGGGTGGCGGGATGAGACGCAAAGCGCCGTGATTCTTGGCGCGGGCGGCGCAGCGCGCGCGGTCGTTCAGGCGCTGGTTTCCGCCGGAGCCGATCGGATCGTCATCGTCAACCGCACCTTCGAACGGGCGGAACGCCTCGCTTCGCGCTTCGCTCGCGCGGCGCGCGCCGAACCCTGGGGCGCTTTGCCGCCGCTGCTGACAAACGCCGATCTTCTCGTCAACGCCAGTTCGCTCGGCATGACCGGCCGGCCCGCCCTCGAAATCGACCTTGATCCGCTGGGCGCGCGAGCGATCGTCGCCGATATCGTCTATGTTCCCCTGGAGACGCCGCTCCTCGCGGCGGCGCGATCGCGCGGCCTGCGCGCGATCGACGGGCTGGGCATGCTGCTGCACCAGGCGGCGCCCGGTTTCGAACGCTGGTTTGGCGTTCGCCCGGCGGTGACGCCGCAATTGCGGGCGCTGATCGAGACCGATATCGTGAGTTCAGGCAAGGAGAAGGCGTGATCGTTGTTGGCTTGACCGGGTCGATCGCCATGGGGAAGTCCACGGTCGGGGCGATGTTCGCCGCCGAGGGCGCGCCCTTGTTCGACAGCGATTCCGCGGTCCATGCGCTGTATCGGGGCTCTGGAGCGCCGGCGGTGGAGGCGGCTTTTCCGGGCGTCGTGCGGCAGGGCGCCGTCGACCGCGATCGACTCGCGCAAATCGTGCTGGGCGACAGCGTCGCGCTGGCGCGGCTCGAGGGCATTGTCCACCCGATGGTTGTGCGGGCGCGGCAAGAGTTTCTGTCGAGCGCCGCGGCGCAGGGAAGGCGCATCGTCGTCATCGACATCCCGCTGCTGTTCGAATCGGGCGGCGAAAGGTCGGTCGACGTCATCGTCGTCGTCAGCGCATCCGAAACCGTGCAAAAGGCGCGAGCGCTCGCCAGAGACGGCATGACCCCCGAACGCTTCGACAAGCTTCTGGCCAGGCAGACGCCCGACCAGGAGAAGCGGCGCCGGGCTCATATGATCATCGATACGAACGGCGCGATCGAGGCGACGCGCGCTCAGGTGCGCGGCTTCCTGCGTTGCACGTCAG
>JBEKSH010000034.1:0-9453 GCA_049517235.1 Roseiarcus sp.
TCTCCTTCAAGCCCTCATAGAGCATGTTCATCGCCCGCAGGTGCAACGCGATGGGATTGTCCTGGTAGGTCTTGGCCGCCTCGCCGAATTTTTCCGCGACCTGCCGCTCGGAATCGCCGAGGATCACGCGGGCCTGGCGTTCGCGCTCGGCCTGCGCCTGCATCGACATCGCGTCCTCCAGCGCCGGCGGGATGAGCACGTCCTTGACTTCGACGGAAATCACGTTGACGCCCCACGGCTCGGTGCGCAGGTCGATGATCTTCTGCAATTCGTTGCTGATTTTGTCCCGGCCCTCCAGCATGTCGGCGAGCATAGTCTTGCCGATGACGTCGCGCAAAGCCGTTTGCGCGGCCCAGTTGATCGCGCCGCCGTAGTCGGCGACTTCGAGCGCCGCCATTTTCGGGTCGACGACTTTCCAGAACAGCACGGCGTCGACGTTGACCGGCACCGTGTCCCTGGTCAGGGTCTTCTCGGCCCTGAACGAAGAGGTGATCACGCGCGTGTCGATCCAGTAGGGCGCCGTTTCGACGATCGGGATGATGAAGAACAGACCGGGCCCTTCGAGCGAGCGAAAGCGGCCGAGCCGCAGCACGACGACCTTCTCCCATTGGTCGGCGATACGGATCGCGTAGGAGACGGCGAGCGCGACGATGAATGCGGCGAGCAGGATTGTCACGCTCGCCACGCGCGCCTCGACGGCGAAGGCGCCATAGGCGAACGCCAGGCCGATCAACAGAATGACGGCGAACACCAGATTCGACAGCGGGTTGCTTTTCCTCATTTGAAGCTCCTTCCGGTTCAAGGCGGCTTTCAAGAGTCGGGGCATGATATCACGCGCCGCGACGACGTAGCGATGAAGTTTGGCGCGCGGAATGGCCGACTGCGCGGAATAGGGGGCGCGCCGGCTTTGGCTTGCGCGCCGCGCGCTGCAATCTCGGCGCGGCCGCTCTGGGGGCGACCGCCAAGAGCCTCCGGATGCCGCGGATGTTGCGCCGGCGCCGCGGAGACGCGCGCGCAGGAGCCGTCGAGGCGCGCTTTCAACGCTTGCGCGCTTGTCTCCGGGCACTTCGTCCGGAGCGCCGCGAAAATGGCTGGGCAGCGCTCGTGGATCGATTGGCCGGGCGCAAGCCACGGTGAGGATTTTCTCGCGCAGCGCCGGTTAGACCTGCCCCGGGACGCTGCGAGCTCGAGCGCGACGACCGCGCCGTTGTTCCGCCGGGGGGCGCCGCGATATTGCGCGCCCTGCGCGCACGCGCCCGTTTAATCATACTTCTTTTTCTTGCGCGGCAATTTGAAGCGGTATACCACTGTTTCGCTTCATCCAAATTCGAACTGGATGAGAGAAGTTTCTGTCGTTCGAGCAACGAAAAAGAAACGAAGCCAGAGGGAGGACGCCATGCACCGCAATCGCTATTTCTGTCGCGCCGCCGCCGTCGGCGCGTTGTTGACCGCCGCCTGCGCGCTTAATTCCGCGCCTTCGTTCGCCAGCCCGAAAATCGTCGCCGGGCCGTCGGCCGACCCGACCTGTTTCACGCCCTGGGCGGCGGACACCAAATTTTTCCAATTCCCCGCCAAAAAGGGGCCTTACCGCATCGCCTTAGCCAATGGCTTCATCGCCAATACCTGGCGCATCCAGATGATCCAGACCGCCAAGGCCTATGCGGCGCAGCCCGAGATCGCCGCCAAGCTGAAGGAATTCAAGGTCGTCTCGACCGGCGAGGACGTCGCCGCGCAGATCGCGGCGATCAACAATTTCATCGACTCCGGCTACGATGCGATCGTCACCGACGCGCAGAACCCCGCCGCTTTCAAACAGGTGGTCAAGCGCGCCAATGACGCGGGCGTCGTTCTCGTCGCGTTCGACAACATCATCGACACCGAGGATGCGATCAACGTCAACGTCGATCAGAAGGGCCTCGGCGTCTACTGGGCTGACTGGCTGATCAAGAACGTCCCGAACGGCGGCAAGATTCTCGAAATTCGCGGCGTCGCCGGCACCTCCGTTGACACCGACCGCCACAACGGCATCCATGAGACGCTCGACAAGTCCGGCAAGAAGTGGGAAGTCGTCGAGGTCGTCGGCAAGTGGGACGACCCGACCGCGCAGAAGGCGACCGCCGACGCAATCGCCGTGCAGAAGCATTTCGACGGCTTCACCGCGCAGGGCGGCGACACCGGCGTGGTGCAGGCGATGCTCGACGCCAAACACCCGATGGTTCCCTTCGGCGGCGAGACCGAGAACGGCTTCCGCAAGTTCTGCGGCAAGATGGGCGAGGAAGGGTTGAAGTGCGCTTCGGGCGGCACCGGGCCGGCGCAGGTCGCCGTGGCGATCCACACCGCAATCTCCGCGCTTGAGGGCCAGGTGGTGCCGCAGTCGATCAAGCTGCCGCTCGCCGAGGTCGAATATCCGAACTTCAAGGACGACGAGAACTACTATTCGAAGCAGTCCGACAATTTCTTCGTCGGCAACTCGTTCCCGACCTGCCACATCAATTTCACCGCCCAGGAAATCATGGGCCAGACCAAAGAAAACAAGTAACGAAAATCGATGGAGGAGGGCGCCGCGGGAGAGATCCTTCCCGCGGCGCTTGTCTTTCGGGGGGAGAGGATGGAGCCGGCCGCAATCCCGCTGTTCCGCATGGAAGGCGCCTCCAAGCGCTATGGCGGCGTCCGGGCGCTGGAGAAGGCGGACCTTACTGTCGAAGCCGGGCGGATTCACGCCATTCTCGGCGAGAATGGCGCGGGAAAATCGACGCTGATCAAGATCATGGCCGGCGTCGTCGAGCCGGACGAAGGACGGATGCTGCTCGACGACCGCGAGGTCAAGTTCGCGTCTCCCGCCGCGGCCAATCAGGCCGGCATCGTGTGCATCTTTCAGGAACTGTCGCTGATTCCCGATCTGTCGGTCGCCGATAACATTTCGATCAGCAATCCGCCGAAGTGGCTCGGCCTGATCGATCGGCGCGCGCAGCGCCGAATCGCCGAGGAGGCGCTCGCCAGAGCCGGCGCGGAGGACATCCACCCGCTGGCGCCCGTCAAGGATCTGCCGCTGTCGCGCCGCCAGATGGTCGAGATCGCCAAGGCGCTGGCGCGCGATCCGCGCGTGCTGATTCTCGACGAGGCGACGTCGGCCCTGACGGCGGCCGATGTCGCCAAGGTGTTCGTGGTGCTGAAAAGGCTGCGCGCCGAAGGTCTCGCGCTGCTGTATATTTCGCACCGCATGCACGAGATCGCCGAACTCGCCGACCAATGCACGGTCTTCCGCAACGGCCGCAATGTCGCGTCGTACCGCGCCGGCGAAAAGAGCGACAACGACGTTGTCGAACTGATGATCGGGCGCGAATACAGCCATGTGTTTCCGGCCAAACCGGCGCTGGCTCCGAGCGACAGGCCGCCGATGCTGGAAGTGCGCGGTCTCAGCTGGTCCGGCCGGCTACGCGACATTTCGCTTGGCGTCCGGGCGGGCGAGGTGGTGGGGCTGGGCGGCCTCGACGGACAAGGGCAGCGCGAGCTTCTACTGGCGCTGTTCGGCGTGCTGCGCGGCGTCTCGGGCGAGATTTTGATCGACGGCGCGCCCGCGTCGGTTGCGAGCCCGAGCGCCGCCAAGGCGGACAAGATCGGCATGGCGCTGATCCCCGAAGACCGCAAGACCGAAGGCTTGATGCTACCGATGTCGGTCAGCGTCAATCTGTCGTTCGCTGCGCTCGACCGCCTGTCGAATCGCGGCGTCATCGATCGCGCCCGGGAGCGCCAGTTGATCGATGAAATGATCGAACTGCTCGCCATCCGCACCGACGGCGTCGACATCCCCGTCGGCTCGCTTTCGGGCGGCAACCAGCAAAAGGTGGTGATCGCGAAATGGCTGATGGTCAAACCGCGAATCATCCTGCTCAACGACCCGACGCGCGGCATTGACGTCGGCACCAAGGCGGAGATTTACCAGCTGTTGCGCAAGCTCGCCGCGAGCGGCGCCGCCATCATCTTCTATTCGACCGACTATGACGAACTGATCGGCTGTTGCGACCGCGTTATCGTTCTCTATGACGGCGCCGTCAAACGCGTGCTGGTCGGCGAAGAGATCACCGAACGCGCGCTGATCAGCAGCGCGCTTAACATTTCGACGCCAGGCGAGGGGGCCGACATGACGCGGGCGATGAGCGCGTGAAGGACTGGCGCTACCGGCTTCGCGAGCACAGGGGCACGCTGCTCGCCTTTGCTTTCTTCATTTTCATGTTCGCCATTTACGCCAGCAACCATCCCGCGGGATTTACGGCGAACGTCGTTCAGACCGCGGCCAACAAGGGCGCGCTGCTCGCTCTTGTCGCGATGGCGCAGACCTTCGTCGTGCTGACCGCCGGCATCGACCTTTCCGTCGGCATGGTCTTTGTTCTGACCAATTGCCTGGCGTCATGGATCGTGGTCGGCTCCCCGGCGATGGCCGGGCTCGGAATCGTCGCCGTTCTGCTGACCGGCTTGATCTGCGGCGCGATCAACGGGGCGATCGTGATCTACGGCCGCCTTCAGCCGATCGTCACGACGATCGCCACCGGCGCGATCTATTTCGGTATTGCGCTGGCGCTGCGGCCCGTTCCGGGCGGCGACGTCGAATCCGGCCTCGCCGACGCGTTGACCGGCCGCGTTCTCGGCGTGATCCCCGCGAGCCTCGTCGCCCTGGCGGTCGTCGTTTTCGTGATCTGGGTCCCGTACAGACGGTCGGCGATCGGGCGCGCCGCCTATGCGGTCGGCTCGTCGGAGATCGCCGCCTATATGTCCGGCGTGCCGGTTCGCGCCGCCAAGTTCTTCGCCTATGTGTTGTCCGGTCTGGTCGCCTCGATCGGCGGCCTGTTCCTCACCCTCATCACGGCCTCCGGGGAAGCCTCGGCGGCGAACGGCGGCTCCTATACCCTCTATTCGATCGCCGCTGTCGTTCTTGGCGGCGTTTCGCTGTTCGGCGGATCAGGCAGCGCGATCGGCGCCATCTTCGGCGCGCTGATGTTTCGTACCATCGGCGATCTGCTGTTCGTTTTCGATCTTGATCCGCTGTGGCAGCCGCTGTTCCAGGGCGTCGTGCTGCTCGCTGCGGTATGCCTCGGCTCGGCCCGGCTGTTTCAGATCCGCAACCGTCTCGATCTGTTCGAATGAGGCTTGTCCCGATGACGACGCGCGGCGCCACCCTTTGGCGAAAGGTCGATCCGGCGGTGGCGACGGCCTTCGCTTGCATCATCCTGCTGCTGTTTCTGGGCAGCCTCTATTCCTCAAGCTTTCTGTCGCCCGAATATTTGCTTCAGCAATTGAAAGTGGCGTCGTTTCTCGGGGTGATCGCCACCGGCATGATGCTGGTGATCCTGCTCGGCCAGATCGATCTTTCCGTGCCCTGGGTGGTGGCGGTTGGCGGCATGATGTCGACGGCGGCGACAGGCTGGGGACCGTCGGGCGAAGCGCTCGCCATACCGTTCGGCGTGCTTTGCGGCGTCGCGCTGGGCTTCGCCAACGGCTTCGGCGTCGCTTACCTGCGCATTCCCTCGATGATCATCACCTTGGCGGTCAACGCCGTCGCCCAGGGGCTGATGGTCGTGCACACCGGCGGGTTCTCGCCGCAGGACGCGTCGTCGGCCACGATGCGGGTCCTGGCGACCGGGCACGCGCTGTTTGGCGTGCCTAATGCGCTCGTCGTCTGGGCGGCGGTCGGCGGCGCGACGGTGTTCCTGCTGTCGCGCACGACGTTCGGGCGCGCCATCTATGGCATCGGCAACCGCGAGCGCGCCGCCTATCTCTCTGGCGTCAGGACCCAGCGCGTCGTGCTGCTCACTTTTGCGATCGCCGGCGGCCTTTCGGCTTTCGGCGGCGTGCTGCTGGCGGGCTATGCGAGCAAGGCGGCCCAGGCGATGGGCGACGCCTATCTGCTGCCCTCGATCGCCGCCGTTGTGCTCGGCGGCGCCTCGATCCTCGGCGGGCGCGGCAGCTATATCGGTACGGTCGCCGGCGTCATCCTGATCACGCTGCTGCAGTCGATCCTCTCGGTGATCCAAATGGAGGAGGCGGGACGTCAAATCATCTACGGCGTCGTCATCATCGCGATGCTGCTGCTCTACGGACGCGAACGGTTGGCGCGGTAGGGGCCTACGCGCGGCGCGCTCACGCCGCGGCGAGCGAAACGCCGCGCAGCCGCTCGAGCAATTCCGGAATGGCCGCCGCGGGCACGGGTCGGCTGAAGAAAAAGCCCTGCGCCTCGTGGCAGCCTTCGTCACGCAGCCATTTGAGCTGCTCGTAGCTCTCGACGCCCTCGGCGGTGGTGCGCATGTGCAGGCAGTCGGCGAGAGTGCGAATGGCGCGCACGATCGGGCCGGGGCCGCCGCACGCGGACAAATCCCCGATGAAGGACTGATCGATCTTGATCTTGTCGAACGGAAACGCGCGCAAATAGCTGAGCGAGGAATATCCCGTGCCGAAATCGTCCATCGCGATGCGGATTCCCAGACCACGCAGCGCATGAAGGATTGCGAGTGTCGCCACATTGTCGGCGAGCAGCACCGATTCGGTGATTTCCAGTTCGAGCCGATGGGCCGGCAGGCCGGCGGCCGCAAGCGCGTCCTTCGCCGTCTGGATCAACGACGCCCCCTTGAACTGCGATGCCGAGACGTTGACCGCCACCGTGACATGGGCGGGCCAACCGCGCGCCGGCGCGCAGGCGCGGCGCAACACCCATTCGCCGATCGGGATGATCAATCCGATCTCTTCGGCCAGCGCGATGAACTCGGCGGGCATGACCAGGCCGCGCGTCGGATGCCACCAGCGCAACAACGCCTCGAAGCCGCTGATGCGGTCCTTTTCGAGATCGTAGATCGGCTGGTAATACAGCTCGAATTCGTCCTTCTCGATCGCGTCGCGCAGGTCGAGCTCCAATATTCGCCGGGCTTGCAGCCGGGCGTCCATTTCCGCCTCGAAAAAGCGCCAGGTTCCGCGCCCGTCCGCCTTGGCGCGGTAAAGCGCGACATCCGCGCTCTTGAGCAGTTTGTCGCACGTGACGCCGTCTCCCGGCGCCAGCGATATCCCGATGCTCGCGCCGATGGTGACGCGGTGTCCCGCGACGTCGTACGGGGCGCTCAACAGCTCGATGATGCGGCGCGCCAGCAGCGCCGCATCCTCCGGACGTTGCAAGCCGCGTTGCACGATGGCGAACTCGTCGCCGCCGAGCCTTGAGACTGTGTCGGCGTCGCGAACGCAGTCGCGTAGGCGCTGGGCGACCGAGCGCAGCAATTCGTCGCCCAGGTGGTGGCCGAGCGTATCGTTGACCTGCTTGAAACGGTCGAGATCGAGGCAGAGCACCGAAAAGCCGCCGTCGCGTCCAGCGCCGGCGATGGCCTCTTCGATCTTCTCGCCAAACAACACGCGGTTGGGCAGGCCGGTCAGCGAATCGTGGCGCGCCATGAACGCGATTCGCGCTTCCGAGCGTCGTCGCTCGGTTATGTCCTCATAGGTCGCGACCCAGCCGCCATCGGCCATCGGCTGATGGACGATCGCGACGACGCGGCCTTGGCCGAGCTCCTGGTGATAGGCGCCGCTTCCGCGCCGACTGACGAACGCCGCCTGCTCCGAGATCAGATCCGACGCACTCCTGCCCGCATGGGCGCCCGCCGCGATGCTCAGTTCGAGGACTTCGCGGAAGGTGACGCCCGGCCGCACCCGGCTGGGCGGCAGCCCGAAGATCTCGCAAAAGCGCCGGTTGACGACCTTGAGCCGGTTGTCGGAATCATACAGGCACAGCCCCTGCGACATGTTGTCGAGCGCCGCGTCGAGGCGCAGGTTGGTCGCCTTCAGTTTCTCTTCCTGTTCCTTCAATTCGCTGATGTCGCTCCAGTCGGCGACCGAGCCGCCGTCCTGCGTGATGCTTTGACCGACTCTCAGCCACCGTCCATCGCGCAGAAGCGCCTCGCCCGTCGCCGGCAGGCGGCCGTCCAGCCGCAACAGCGGCGCGCCTTGCTCGACGGGAAAGGCGAGGGCGGCCGAAAGATCGGCGACCGCCGCGCCTTTTTGCAGCAGCTGCGGAGAACCGCCGAGGAAATTGGCGGCCTGCGAATTGGCCAGGGCGATCCGGCCCTCGGCGTCGACGACCACCACGCCTTCGCGCGAGCCCTCGAGCGCGTCGGCGAGGCGTGTCTGCGCCGAGCGGCGCGCGGCGACCTCGCGCGCCATCATCGTGCCGATCTTGTCGCGCATGACGCCCATCGCCGCGAGCAGCGCGCCAAGCTCGTCCGCGCCTCCTTGTGGGATCACCCCGTCCATTTGGCCGCGAGCAATGCTCCCGGCGACTGCCGAGGCGACCGCCACAGGTCCGATGATCCGCCGCGCGAGCAGCCATGCGACGAAGGCGGAAAGCAGTATCGCGAGCGACGTGCCGACAAGGTTGAGCCGCTGGTCGGCCGCGACGCTCGCCAGCGCATGCTGCCGGTTGATGAAGCCGTCGCCGGCGGTGTAGTTCACCAGCAAATCGATCTGTTGATTGACCGTTTCGGCGTCGCGGTCGAGCGCGCTCCACGAGGCGTCCGCTGAGACGCCGCGTTCGTCGCTCCAGGCCTTGACCGCCTGCTGCACATTTTGCGCGGCTTTGGCGGCGCGCGCCGAATGCGATCTCTCGGCGGCGATCTGCAGGTCCTCGCTCAGCGAGCGTGCGAGCCCGTCGACGGCTTCGTCAAGCTGTCGTCGAACGCCGGGGTCGTGGGTGACCATGCGACGCGTGAACGCCGCTTGCATGCCGGCGAAGTCCGCCGCCGCCGCGCGCGCGTAGTTGATCGACATCAGCGATTCGTCGAACGTCTTGGCGACCAGCGCGCCGGCGTGCTGCATGCCCAACGCCGCGTAGCCGCCGAGCGCGGCGGTGATCACGCTCATGGCGAGAAAGGCGATCAGGATTCGGCCCCGAATGGTGCCGAACAAAGAGACGCCCCGCGCGCTCGCCCAGCTCCGCCAATCCGGCCCGCCTGGACGCTGCAATGCGATACCGATATTGGCCATGAGCGATAATTTTTCCTTACGCGAGCCGTAAACTAGAGGTCGCCGGTTAAAGTGCGATTAAACAAGGCGGCCCGGTCCTCGGCGGGTTTAACGCTACGTCAATGTTCGCTGGCCATTGTCGGCGCGGGCTGGCTTACGCGGCGACAGCCACTGTCGTTTATTGCGCTTGCGGCAAGCCGGCGAGTTGGTCGAGGGCGGGGACTGATGCAGGGCCAGCGCGGCACACGTTATCTAGGGCGCAGGGAGATCGCCGTCGTGGCCGCCGCGGCGGTCAGCCTCTGCATGCTGGGCGGGTTGGCCTGGGCCGACCTCGGCGCTCCCCGCTTTCAGGTTTCGCAGCGCGGCAGAGCGTTCCAACCCGGGGAATTGAGCGTCAATCGCGGCGACGTCGTGCGGATCGTCAATGACGACGGCGATCTGCTGCACCATGCCTATGTCGAG
>JBEKSH010000035.1:0-9434 GCA_049517235.1 Roseiarcus sp.
ACAGCAGCGCGGCGTTCAGTTCGAACGACGGATTCTCGGTCGTCGCGCCGATCAGCGTCACCGTGCCGTCCTCCATCACGGGCAGGAACGAATCCTGCTGGCCGCGGTTGAAGCGATGGATTTCGTCGACGAACAGCAATGTCCCGCGGCCGACGGCGCGCCGCTGCCGCGCCGCCTCGAAGATTTTCTTCAAATCCGCGACGCCTGAAAAGATCGCCGAAACCTGCACGAATTCAAGCTTCGTGCCATGCGCGATCAGCCGCGCGACGGTCGTCTTGCCGCTGCCGGGCGGCCCCCAGAAAATCATCGAGCCGAGCGTCGAGGCGCCGATCATCCGCGTCAGCGCGCCGTCCGGTCCCAGCAGATGATCCTGCCCCGCGACCTCGGCGAGATTCTGCGGGCGCAAGCGGTCGGCGAGCGGGCGCGGCGCGTCGTCCGCCAGCGAGGAGGCTTGAAACAAATCGGCCATGTCGGGACATTGTCGCGCGAGCGCCGCCAAGTCCAGCGCGGCCCAAATCGGGCCTTGCCCGCAACGCCCCGTAGGGACAATGTTCGCCGCCGCCGACGGCCATCCGAACTTTCGCCTGGATCAAGCGATGAACGACAGCCCGACAAGCTTCTCCCTCGCCCTGCCGACCGCCGAGCCCGAGGATATCGGATTATCCCCGGCGGGCCTCGCGCGACTTGGCGCCGTCATGCAGCGCGAAGTAGATTCCAAGCGCTTGCCGGGCGCCGCGATGCTGATCGCGCGCGGCGGCAAAATCGCCTGGCGCTGCAATATCGGCGCGCTGCGGCCCGACGGTCCGGCGAGGCGCGGCGACGCCATTTTCCGCGTCTATTCGATGACCAAACCGATCGTCTCGGTCGCCGTGATGATGCTGGTCGAGGAAGGCCGGCTGCTGATCTCCGACCCGCTCGCCAAATTCGTGCCCGAATTCGCCGACCCAAAGGTCGGCGTCGAAAAGGACGGCGAACTCAAACTTGTCGCGGCCGAGCGCCCCATCACGATCCAGGACCTGCTGCGCCATACCTCAGGGCTCACCTACGCTTTCACGGGCGATTCGGCGGTGCAACGTCTTTACGCGGCGGCACCGTTGCGCAGCCGGGGCGGCTCCAGCGCCGGCATTATCGCGGCGCTCGCCAGCCTGCCGCTCATTAATCAGCCGGGCGCCTGCTGGGATTACAGCCATTCCACGGATGTTCTGGGACGCGTAGTGGAGATCATCTCGGGGCAAAGTCTCGGCGCCTTCCTGCAACAGCGGATCCTGGCGCCGCTCGGCATGAAGGACACCGGTTTTTTCGCCCCCGCGGACAGGCATGACCGCCTTGCGGAGCCGTTCGCCAGCGATCCCGACACCGGCGAGCCGGTGAGGCTGATCGAGACGCGGGTCGCGCCAGGCTTCGAATCGGGCGGCGGCGGCCTCGTTTCGACGATCGACGACTACGCCCGTTTCGCGCAGATGCTTTATCTCGACGGCGCGCTCGACGGCGTGCGCGTCCTCGGGCGCAAGACGGTCGCCTTTATGGCCGCCGACCATCTGGGGCCGGATGTGAGGATCGGAACCCGATTCTTGTTGCCGCCCGGACATGGCTTCGGGCTCGGATTCGCCGTGCGCCGGGAGGCCGGCATGGCTCCGACGCCGGGAACGCCCGGCGAATTCTTCTGGGGCGGCATCGCCGGCACAGCGTTCTGGATCGCCCCCAGCGAGGAGCTGATCGCGCTGATGATGATCCAGGCGCCCGGCCGGCGCGACTATTACCGGCAACTGTTCCGCAATCTCGTCCATGCCGCGCTCGCCTGACGCAAACGTCAGCGCGACGGCCGCCGGACGCCGGCGAACGCTTCGAAAGCAATAACCGGAGTTTCGCGGGAGAACGGGCGGGCTAACCTGGGTCCGAAAGGAATGACCCATGAGCTTTCAAATCACCGCGCTCGAGCCGCAACGCTTCGCGAGGTATTTCGCAATGTCGGACGACGAGCTCGCCGGCAATCGGGCGGTTCGCCTTATCGCGACGAAAAAGCCGGGCTTTCCCTGCCGGGTCAGCCTCGCCGACGCCGAAGTCGGCGACGACCTCGTTCTGATCAATTACCAACATCAGCAGGGCGCCTCGCCTTACCGCGCGGCGCACGCGATCTTTGTGCGCCGGGGGGTCGCGCAGGCGCGCCCGGCGGTCGGCGAGACTCCCGAGATCTTCCGGTCGCGGACGCTGTCGCTGCGCGCCTTTGATCATCTTTCAATGATCGTCGACGCCGATCTTGTCGAAGGCGAAGACCTCGGGCCCGCGCTCGACCGCCTGCTCGCCGATCCCGCGGCCGCCTATGTTCACATTCATTACGCGAAGTTCGGATGTTACGCGGCGCGCGCCGATCGCGCCTGAACGAAGGGTTCGCCGGCGGCTCGCCGCGGCTGGCTCTCGCGATCGAAACGGCGCGGCTTCAATTCAAAGCCACGCGCCCTCTCCTGGGGAAGACGGAATAAACCGCGGACGCCCAGCCGCTTGTACTGAATTGTTACGTTTCGTTAACCAATTCCCGGCCAGTATCCTATCGATTCGTTAACCAACTGCGCTGGCCTGGATTCACGGCCTCGCATGATCGTCGAGGAGGCTGGGTCGATGCGCATAATTTCACTTGTCACGCAAAAAGGCGGTTCGGGTAAGAGCACGCTTGCTTCTTCGCTGGCGGTCGCCGCGCGCGCCGGAGGCGAGCGGGTGTTCGTCATCGACATGGATCCCCAGCGCTCGCTGGTCAATTGGGCCAAGACGCGCGGCCTCGACGACGTGCCGGTCGGCGCCGTGACGGCGGGGAAATTGCCCGCGACCCTCGCGGCGCTCGAAAAGAACGGTTTCACGCTCGCGATCATCGACACCGCGGGGGCCGAAGGCGGCTCCTCGACCGCCGCGATGAGGGCGGCCGATCTCAACATCATTCCCTCGCGCCCCAATATTTTCGACCTTTGGGCGAGCGAGCAGACGCGCGCGACGCTCAAGGAGCTGAAGAGCGAATTCGTCTTCGTTCTCAACCAATGCCCGCCCGCCCAACAGACCGCCCGCGTCCAGGAAGGCGCCGCGGCTCTGGAGGCGATGGGCGGCCTGATCACGCCGCTGGTCCAGGCGCGCGTCGACTATCAGGAGGCGGCGCGCCACGGCCTGGGCGTCACCGAAATCAATCCGCACGGCGCCGCGGCCGCCGAAATCAAGGCGCTGTGGTCCTCGATCAAGCGCCGCCTCGCGCGCGGCAAGGCCAAGGCCGCCGTCAGCAAGGCGGCCTGACCGCCTGTGCTATGATGGCGGCCCGAAGCTCGAACGACGAGAGCCGCCATGCCCTATCAATCCGCGTGGATGACGCCGGAGCTGCGCGCTTTTCGCGATCAATTCCGCCGTTTTCTGAGCGCCGAGCTCGCGCCCAGGGCGGAAAGCTGGCGGCGCGCCAAAATGGTCGACCGCGACGCCTGGCGCGCGCTCGGGCAAATGGGCGCGTTGCTGCCGAGCGTGCCTGAGCCTTACGGCGGCGGCGGAACCTTCGCCTTCGAGGCGGCGGTCATCGAGGACATCAGCGCGCTCGTGCCGGAAATGGCCACCGGCGTCAGCGTGCACAGCGCGATCGTCGCCCATTACATCCTCAATTACGGCTCGGACGAGCAGAAGCGGCGTTGGCTGCCGAAAATGGCGCGCGGCGAGTTCATCGGCGCGATCGCGATGACCGAGCCCGGCGCCGGCTCCGACTTGCAGGCGGTGCGCACCACCGCCAGGCGCGTGGGCAATTCCTACGTCCTCAATGGCCAGAAGACATTCATCACCAACGGCCACGCCGCCGATCTGGTGATCGTCGTCGCGCGCACCGGCGAGCCGGGTGCCAAGGGCCTCTCGCTGCTCGTGCTGGAGACGGCGGAATGCGCGGGCTTCCGGCGCGGGCGCAGCCTCGACAAGATCGGCCTGCACGCCTCCGACACGTCGGAATTGTTCTTCGACGACGCGATCGCGCCGCCCGAGAATCTGCTTGGGCCGGAAGAGGGCCAAGGCTTCGCCCAGCTCATGCAGCAATTGCCGCAGGAGCGGCTGATCCTAGCCGTCGGCTCCGTCGCGGCGATGGAAGCCGCGATCGCGCTCACCGTCGATTACACCAAGCAGCGCCAGGCGTTCGGCAAGCCGCTGTTCGAATTCCAGAACACGGCGTTCAAGCTCGCCGAGCGCAAGACGGAGGCGGTGATCGCCCGCGTTTTCGTCGACTATTGCGTCGAGCGGCTGGTCGCCGGCGAACTCGACACGGTCACCGCCTCGATGGCGAAATATTGGTGCTCGCAAAAGCAGGCCGAGACGGTCGACGAATGTCTCCAGCTGCACGGCGGCTATGGCTATATGGACGAATATCCGATCGCCCGCATGTTCGTCGACGCGCGCATCCAGAAGATTTACGGCGGCGCCAACGAGATCATGAAAGTGATCATTGCAAGGTCGCTGTGAGAGCGGCGGCGGCCGGATTCCTGTCTCGCCGCGCCCCGTTGCGCTGCGCACGAAACGAGGGGACTTTGCCGCGCATTCGCCGCGGCCAGCCCGACTTTCGGCAAGCGGACTAATCGATACTTGGAAGACATGACGCAGAGGGGTCCGCGCCGATCTCGACGAGCAATCGCCGAACGCCGCGTGAACGCCGCGCCTGTACCGCGGGCCCCTACCCGCCAATCACCGTCTGGATCACTTCGCCGCCGCGCCCGATCGCCAGCTTCCAATACCGGGGGCGCAGGGCGGCCGCTTTTTCGAGGTCGCGGGTCGTTGCGATCTTTTCGTCGTTGACCGCCAGGACGAGGTCGCCCTTTTGCAAGCCGACATCGGCGGCGGTCGACCCTTCGGCGACTTCGGCGACGATGACCCCTTCATGCGCGTTCTCGATCGACATTTCCTCGATCAGCGCGGGCGAGATGTTCATCACCACCGCGCCCTCGAACGGCGACCGGGTCTTGATGCGGATCGCGTCGCGAGGGGGGATTTCCGGCGCCGCGGCGAGTTTCAGCGACAGATCGATTGTCTTGCCGGCGCGCAGCACGCTCAGCAAGGCGAAGCCGCCGAGCGGCCTTTCGCCAAGGCGAAAACTGACGCCGCCGCTGTCCTCGACCGGCTGGCCGTCGATCGCGGTGATGACGTCGCCGCGCTTCAGGCCCGCCTGCGCCGCCGGTCCGCCTTCGACCACGTCGGCCGCCAGCGCGCCGACCGGCCGATCGAGCCCGATCGAATCGGCGATCTCCTTGGTGACATTCTGCAGGGAAGAGCCGAGCCACGGCCGCTTGACCGCCGTGCCGCCGCGCCTGGCGGCCGCCACGACGCCCTTGACCATGTTGACCGGGATGGCGAAGCCGATCCCCATGCTGCCGCCCGAACGCGAAATGATCGCCGAATTGATGCCGATCAGCCGCCCGTCGAGATCGACCAGCGCGCCGCCCGAATTGCCCGGGTTGATCGCGGCGTCGGTCTGGATGAAGAAGCCGTAGTCGCTGATGCCCACTTGCGTGCGCGCCAGCGCCGAAACGATGCCCTGGGTCACGGTCTGGCCGACGCCAAAGGGATTGCCGATGGCGATGACGAAATCGCCGACCTCGATCGCGTCCGAATCGCCCAGTTCGAGCACCGGGAAAGCCTCGTCGCTGGCGATCTTGAGCACCGCCAGGTCCGAGCGCTGGTCGCGCAGCACGATCCTGGCGCGGAATTCGCGGTGGTCGGACAACGCGACCTTCACGTCGGTCATCCCCTCGATCACATGGTGATTGGTGACGACGAGACCGCTGGGGTCGACGATCACCCCCGATCCCAGCGAGTGCGAAACGCGGGCGTCGCCGCCTTGGCTCCCGAAGAACTGACGAAAGATCGGATCGTCGAACAGCGGATTTTTCGCGGCTTCTTCGACCCGCGAAGCGTAGACATTGACCACCGCTGGCCGCACCTTCTTGACCACCGGCGCGAAGGATAAATGAACCTCGCCAGGGCTTTGCGGCGCGATCTTCTGGCCCTGCGCCAACGCCGGGCCGAGGAGCAACGCGAGAACGGCGGCGATCGCAAATCGAAGCAAAGCGCACCTCGAGAAGCTACCCCTTCTCCCACTTGGCGGGAGAAAGGACCGCTCGGCCAGCCTCAACCCTCGGACGTCGTCTTGTCCTGGACGGGCCCGGAATCCTTGCCCTTGGCCTCGATGTCGCGATCGACGAATTCGATCACCGCCATCGGCGCGTTGTCGCCCGGACGAAAGCCGGCTTTCATCACGCGCAGATAGCCGCCGTTGCGCGTCTTGTAGCGCGGCCCCAGCACGTCGATCAGCTTTTTGACGAGGTCGGCGTCGCGCAGGCGCGAGATCGCCTGGCGTCGCGCATGAAGATCGCCGCGCTTGCCCAAAGTGACGAGCTTCTCGACGACCGGGCGCAGGTCTTTGGCCTTGGGCAAGGTCGTCGTGATCTGCTCGTGTTTGATAAGCGCCTGCGCCATATTGGCGAACATGGCCTTGCGGTGCTCGGCGGTTCGATTGAACCGCCGCTTTTGACGTCCGTGGTACATCGCGGCTCTCCTGTTCTTACGGCCGCCGTGCCAAGGAACGGCCGTCCTTTATTGAATCCCCCTCTCCCGCTCGCGCGAGAGGGTCGGAGTGAGGGCCTTGGCCAAGGAGCGTGAACCTTGGAGAGGCCCCTCATCCGACCTCGCTTTGCGAGGCCACCTTCTCCCGCAAAGCGGGAGAAGGGTTTTTTCGTTCAATAATGCTCTTCGAACCGCTTGGCCAAATCCTCGATATTCTCGGGCGGCCACCCCGTCACCTCCATGCCGAGGTGCAGTCCCATCTGCGCGAGCACTTCCTTGATTTCGTTGAGCGACTTGCGGCCGAAATTGGGGGTGCGCAGCATTTCGGCTTCCGACTTCTGGATGAGGTCGCCGATATAGGTGATGTTGTCGTTCTTCAGGCAATTGGCCGAGCGCACCGACAGTTCGAGTTCGTCGACCTTCTTGAGCAGGGCCGGGTTGAAGGCGAGCTCGGGGATCAATTGCGCGGCCTCTTCGCGGCGCGGCTCCTCGAAATTGACGAATACGTTGAGCTGGTCCTGCAGAATGCGCGCGGCATAGGCGAGCGCGTCCTCAGGGGCCAGGGCGCCGTTGGTCTCGATCGTCATGGTCAGCTTGTCTTTGTCGAGGTCCTGCCCCTCGCGGGTGTTCTCGACGCGATAGGAGACCTTCCTGACCGGCGAAAACAGGCTGTCGATCGGCATCAGGCCGATCGGCGAATCCTCGGCGCGGTTGCGGTCGGCCGGCACGTAGCCTTTGCCGGTCGTCACCGTGAATTCGAAGCGGATTTCGGCGCCCTCGTCGAGCGTGCAAATCACCAGGCCGGGGTTGAGAATCTGGATGTCGCCGGTCGTCTGGATTTCGCCCGCCGTCACCGCGCCCGGGCCATGGCGCTTGAGCACCAGACGCTTGGGGCCTTCGCCCTGCATCTTGATCGCGATGTCCTTGACGTTGAGCACGATGTCGACGACGTCTTCGCGCACGCCGGGGATCGACGAGAATTCGTGCAGCACGCCGTCGATATGGATCGAGGTGATCGCGGCGCCTTGCAGCGACGACAACAGAATGCGGCGCAGCGAATTGCCGAGCGTCTGGCCGAAGCCGCGCTCCAGCGGCTCGGCGATCACGGTGGCGAAGCGGCGCGGGTCGTCGCCGTGCACGACTTCGAGTTTCTTGGGCTTGATCAGTTCTTGCCAGTTCTTCTGAATCACTTGCGTTTGCCTTCCATTCGACGGCGCGGCGGGAGCAACCCTCGCGCCTTCCGCGGATGCGCATTCATCGATGAGCGCGCGGTCGCGCGCTTGCCTCGAAGCCGATGCTTCGGCTCAGACGCGGCGGCGCTTGCGTGGCCGGCAGCCATTGTGCGGGATCGGCGTCACGTCGCGGATCGAGGTGACGTTGAAGCCCGCCGCCTGGATCGCGCGCAAAGCCGATTCGCGCCCCGAGCCCGGCCCGGAAACCTCGACTTCGAGCATGCGCATGCCGTGCTCGGAGGCCTTGCGCACCGCGTCCTCGGCCGCCATCTGCGCGGCGAACGGCGTCGACTTGCGCGAGCCCTTGAAGCCCATCGTGCCGGCCGACGACCAGGAGATCGTATTGCCCTGCGCGTCGGTGATGGTGATCATCGTATTGTTGAACGTTGAATTCACATGGGCGACGCCAGAGACGATGTTCTTGCGTTCGCGACGGCGCACGCGGGTCGCTTCCTTGGCCATTTTTCAATCCTTAAAGGGCGCCAGCGGCGCAAAAACTCAAAAAACCTCTCGCCGTCACTTCTTCTTGCCGGCGATCGCCTTGGGCTTGCCCTTGCGGGTGCGAGCGTTGGTGTGCGTGCGCTGGCCGCGCACCGGCAGGCCGCGGCGGTGGCGAAGGCCGCGATAGGCGCCCAGATCCATCAGGCGCTTGATGTTGATCGCCACCTCGCGGCGCAGGTCGCCCTCGACTTGATAGTCGCGATCGATCGTTTCGCGAATCTGCATCACCTCGGAATCGGTCAATTGCGCGACCCGGCGCTCGGGCGGAATATGCACCTTTTCGCAAATCTCTTCGGCCTTTTTGGAGCCGATGCCGTGGATGTACTGCAGCGCGATGATCACGCGCTTGTTGGTCGGAATGTTGACGCCTGCGATGCGGGCCAAGCTCTTAAGCTCCATTTCGGCCGCGCCGCAGCGCGGGGTTGATCGGTCCTCGACGTCCGGTGGAGGCCGGCCCTTGTCGAGCGTCCTGAAACGCAAACGATCCCAGTCGCACGCAACGGCGCCGGGACCCAGAAGACGTTCGGGATGCGGGCTCTTACGCCATCGCGGGCGCCGCGTCAACACCCGGTTTTCGGCGCGTCGCTTTCGCCCCCGCGCGCTTCACGCCGCCAGCGCCGTTCCTCGCGGACTGCAGGCGTGCTCCTTGAGGACCGCGTCGGCGGGGCCGATCTCGCGCAGCAGCACGTCGTAGCCCCAGAGATCGGCCAGGTGCTGAAGCACCCGTTTGGCGTCCGCTTCCGAGAGCAGGCGCCCGTCGAGCACATGATGGTGCAGGATCAAGCGCCGGTCGCCGACCAGGTCGACATCGACCACCTCGATATTGGGGTCGACCCAGCCGACGTCGTATTGCCTAGCGAGCTCGCGGCGAATCCGCCGATAGCCGCGCTCGTTGTGGATCGCCTCGACCCTGACGCCGTCGGTCTGAGCCGGATCGTCGTGAAGCTGGAACAGGCGCAACTGGCGGATCAGGCGTGGACTCAAATACTGGCCGATGAAGCTCTCGTCGCGATAATTGGCCCAGATATCGCGTAGCGCCGCCATCGCGTCCCCGGCGCCGGCGATTTCGGGAAACCATTGCCGGTCCTCGTCGTCGGGCTCCGTCACGATCCGCTCGATATCGCGCATCATCGCGAAACCGAG
>JBEKSH010000036.1:0-12084 GCA_049517235.1 Roseiarcus sp.
CAGCGCGATGAACTCGTCGAAATTCTTCGGCTCGGTTCCGCCGATCTTGTCCATCACCGCCTTGTTGATCCAGATCCAGTTGACCGAATGGATGTTGACGGGAACGGCGTCCCACTTGCCGTTCGTCGTGGTGAACTTCTGCAGCGCCTGGGGCACGACCTTGTCCCAGCCTTCCTTCATCGCCAGCGAAGTGATGTCGCCGAGCTTGCCGGCCTCCGCGTAGTCGATCGCGAAATAGCCGAGGATCTGCGACGCCGTCGGCGGATTGCCTGCCGCGACCATCGCTTTCAGCGCGGTCATCGCGCCTTCGCCGCCGCCGCCGGCCACCGGAACGTCCTTCCAGGCGTAGCCTTCCTTGGCGAGGTCCTGCTTGAGGACGTTCAGCGCGGCCGCTTCGCCGCCGGAGGTCCACCAGTGCAGCATCTGCACTTCCTTGATGTCAGCGGCATGCGCCGAGACGGCGAAGCCGGCGGCCGATGCGCACATCGCGCTCGCCATAAGCATATTGCGAAACTTCATGGTATTGCCTTCCAAAAGCGACGTTTCCCAACCGGATTCGGTCCGGCGCCGTCGTCCGCGGCGACCGATGGTTCGGCCGCCGCCTTCCTTCACGGCGACAACCTGGGCGCGAGCCACCAATTGGCGCGCGGACCGTTGTGGACGTGGAAAGTCTTTTCCTCAGTGTAGTCGGCCACGGCGTTGCGGCCAAGCTCCCGACCCAGGCCCGATTGCTTGAATCCGCCGAACGGTAATTCGGCGAAGCCATCCATGAACGTATTGGCCCAGACCGTGCCGGCGCGCACTTTGCGGGCGACCTGCGTCACCGTGTCGAGATCCCGGCTCCAGACGCTGGCCGACAGCCCGTACACGGACTGATTGGCGAGCGCGATCGCCTCGCCGACCGAGGCGAAGGTCAGCACCGAAAGCACCGGACCGAACACTTCGTCCCTGGCGATCGGCATCGCCGGCCCGACGCCGTCGATGACGGTCGGCGCCATGAACAGGCCGGTCGAGGCGAGACGCTCGCCGCCAAGCCGCACGCGCGCGCCCGCTTGGACCGCGCCGGCGACATGCCCCTCGATCTTGGCCAGATGATCGGCGCTGATCACCGCCCCGACTTTCGTCGCGGGGTCGAGCGGATCGCCAACCTTGACGTCGCGCGAGCGATCGACGATCGCGGCGACGAAGGACTCGGCGATCGATTGGTGGGCGAGCAGCCGGCTGCCGCCGTTGCAGCATTCGCCCGCATTGAAATAGGCGCCGAACAGCACGGCGTCGAGCGCCGCCTCGAGATCGGCGTCCGCAAACACCAGTTGTGGATTCTTGCCGCCAAGCTCCATCGAGACTTTCTTCAGTGTCGCCGACGCGGCGGCCATCGCCTTGCGGCCGACCAGGGTCGAACCGGTGAACGAGATCATGTCGACGCGCGCGTCCGAGGTCATCGGCGAGCCGACGTCTGGCCCATAGCCGGTGACGACGTTGCAGACGCCGGCGGGCAGGCCGGCCTCGTCCAGGAGGCGCGCCAGATGCAGCGTCGACGTCGAGGTCATCTCGCTTGGCTTGACGATCGTCGCGCAGCCGGCGGCGAGCGCGAAGGGAAGCTTTTGCGAAACGATCAACAGCGGAAAGTTCCACGGCGTGATGATCGAGACGACGCCGATCGGCTCGCGCAAGACATGGCCGAGACGATCGGGCCCGAGCGTCGCATAGCTTTCGCCATGCAGGTCGCGGGCCAGCGCCGCCGCGTAGCGCCAGATGTCGGCGGCCCCTTCGATTTCGGAGCGGGCCTGGGCGATCGGCTTGCCGCTCTCCAGCGTATCGAGCAAGGCGAGCAACTCGCGGTCGCGATCGATCAGATCGGCGGTTCTGAGCAGCACACGCGCGCGCTCCGAGGCCGTCATGTCGGGCCAGCGGCCTTCGTCGAACGCCCGGCGCGCGCAGGCGATGGCGCGGTCGGAATCGGCGGCGGTTCCGCGCGGCACGCGGCTGACCAGCGCGCCGTGGGCCGGACTGCGCCGTTCGATCGTCTCGCCTTCGCCGGCGCAATCGCGCCCGTCGATCCACATCGACCAATCGCGCGGAAAACGCGCCAGCGCGGCTTCGAGCCGGTCGTTGTCGAGGGGGATTTGCACGGGAGCGTTCATCTCTCAAAATTCCTTGCCCTCATCGGCCTTCGAAACGCGCCGGACGCTTGGCGCGAAACGCCGCGACGCCCTCGCCGAGGTCGCGCGTCGTCGCGGTCAGCGCGCCGGCGAGCGCCTCGATCGGCGCGTCGTCGTCTTCGCCCTCCGCGGCGTTGATCATCGACTTGACGATCTGCACCGCGACCGGCCCGCGCGCCGCAATGTCGTGCGCGATCGCGCTCGCGCGGGCCAGGGCCTGCCCCGGCGCGACCGCTTCGTCGATGAGCCCGAGCCGCAACGCCTCCTCGGTCTCGAACATCTGTCCGCCCAACGCCATGCGGCGCACCACCTGCGCGCCGAAGCGCCGCACCAGACGCTGCGTGCCGGACCATCCCGGCGCCATGCCGAGACCGGTTTCGGGCAGTCCCAGCCGGATCCCCGCCTCGGCGATCCGGATGTCGGCCGTCGCGGCGAGTTCGAGGCCGCCGCCAAAGGCGTGGCCGGTCAGCGCGGCGATCAGCGGAACGCGCAGGCGCGCCAGAGCCTCGAAGGCGCGATGGCCGAGCCGCGTCCAGTCCCGCCACATGTCGAGCGGCGGCAGGCCGCTCCAGGCGGCGATGTCGCCGCCCGCGCAAAACGCCTTGCCCTCGCCCGAGAGGATCGCGACGCGAACGTCGCGCGCCTCTTCGATCGCCTCGACGGCGCGCGCCAGCGCGACGATCATCGCGCGGTCGAGCGCATTCAGCTTGTCGGCGCGCTTTAGGGTCAGCCTGGCGACCGGCCCGTCAAGCGAAAGATCGACGCGATCGTCGCTCATTGCGGCGACGCCCGCAGTTTGAGGCCGATCGGCTCGGGATGAAAAAGCGCGGCGTCCATCGTCTTTAAGGCGTCGGAGACGCGAAGCGGAAACTTCGCCCGCCCGAGAATGTCGCGGTCGAGATCGACGCCCGGCGCGATCTCGGTCACCGTCACCCCTTCGGGCGCCAGCGCCATGACGCAACGCTCGGTGACATAAGCAATGTCCTGGCCTTGCGCGCGCGCGCGCGTCCCGGAAAAAGAGACCTGTTCGACTTCGTCGACCAGCTTCATGACCTTGCCTTCCCGCTCGATGCGCAGCGCGCCGTTGGCGACGACCAGCCCGGCGCCGGCGGTGAAGAAGCCGGAGAAGACTATTTTCTTCGCCCGCGCCGTTATGTCGACAAAGCCGCCGGCGCCCGCCGTGACATGCGGCCGCGCGCCGAGCTTGGAGACGTTGACCGAGCCATGTCGATCGATCTCGAGGAAGGAAAGCAGCGAGCAGTCGAAGCCGCCGCCCTGGAAGTAGGTGAACTGATGGGGCGAAGACATCATCGCCTCGGCGTTGGCGGCGCAGCCGAACTGGAAGTCGAGCAGCGGCACGCCGCCGACGGCCCCCTGTTCGATCACCCAGGTGACGGCGCCGTGCCGGCCTTCCTCGATGAGGATGCGCGGCACGTTGGCCGAAACGCCAAAGCCGATATTGACCGAATCGCCCTCGCGCAGCTCCCGGGCGACGCGGCGGGCGATCACTTTGGAGATGTTGAACGCCGGCAGTTCGAAAGAGGACAGCGGCCGGAATATCTCGCCGGAGATCGCGGGGTCGTAGACGGTCTGCGTCGTCTGCATCTGGTCCGGCGCGACCACGATCGCATCGACGAGAATGCCGGGCACCAAGACCTGCTGCGGCTTGAGCGTGCCCGCCTGGGCGAGGCGCTTGACCTGGGCGATCACCAAGCCGCCGTTGTTGCGCACGCTCAACGCCTGGTCGAGCGGGCCGAGATAGCCGCCCTCGTGCTCGTAGGAAAGATTGCCGCGCTCGTCCGCCGTGGTGGCGCGAATGATCGCGACATTAGGAATGATCGTCGGGAAGAAAAGCCACTCCTCGTCGGCGAACTCGACGCGTCGGACGATCGGCGCGGCCGCCGCCTTGGCGTTCATCGCGCAGCCTTCGCGCCGGGGATCGACGAAAGTGTCGATGCCGATCTTGGTCAGCACGCCGGGCCGCCGCGCCGCCGCGTCGCGATGCATGTCGAAAAGGATGCCCGAAGGGACGTTGTAGGCAGGGATTTGATTGTCCGAGACCATCGCCCAGATTTTCGGCGGGTCGCTTTTCGAAGGACCGGAGGGATAGGAGCCGGCGAGAATCCTGGCGAGGCAGCCGGGCTTGGCGAGATGGTCGACGCCGGCGACGCCCCACATGTCGCCGGCGGCGATCGGATGCAGGGCGGTGAGATCGCGCGGATGGCCGTCGTTGTCGAAGCGCCGGCCGATCGCTGCCAGCACGGCGTCGGGGCAGCCGAGCCCCGAAGAGGAGGACACGGTGACGATCGCCCCGTCCGGGATCAGCCGGGCCGCTTCGTCGGCGGTCAAAACGCTTGGAAAAGCCATGGCCTACAGTCCCGGTTCGACGGCGGTCTCGCGGCGCGAATGCGCCGCTTCGAGCGTCGCGATCGCCATCGCCATCGAGCGCACGCCGTCCTCGCCCGAAGCCGACGGCGCGCCTTCGCCCCTGACCGCCGCATGGAACGCGCGCACCGAGCGCTCGTAGAGATTTTCACGAACGAGCGGCAGCGATTCTTCGCCGCGCGCATTGCGCAAGGTCACCGTGCCGATCGGGCGCTGCGTCATGCAGTCGGCGGCCAGCAGCGAGCACTCCGACCCGTGAACCTCAAAGGCGGTCGTCGTGTAGCGGCAGGTGAAAGCGTCGTGGAACTGCGCAAGCAGCCCCGACTTGAAGCGCGCGACGCCCATCACGCCGTCTTCGATGCCGCTCTCGCCCATGCCGGCGCTCTGCGCCATTGCGCTCACCGCCTGCGGTTCGTCGCCGAGCACGAAGCGCAGGGTGTCGGCGTCATGCACGGTGATGTCCATCACCACGCCGGCCCCGGTTTTCGGGTCCTTGATCCGCCATCCCTGCAGATGCGCGGGCAGGTAGACGGCGTGGCAGACCCGCGCGAACAGCGGACGCCCGACGCGCCCCTCGCGTATCGCCTCGCGCATCGCGCGATGCGTCGGCGCGTTGCGCAAATGATGGTTCGTGCCCATCACCACCCTGGCTGCCCTGCAGGCCGCGACCATTTCGCGCGCTTCGGATAGCGTCAGCGCCAATGGCTTTTCGCAAAGGACATGCTTGCCGGCCTTGGCCGCGGCCAGGACCTGCCGGTAATGCCGGTCGTTGGTCGTGGCGATATAGACCGCGTCGACTTTTTCGAACAACTGATCGAGCGAAGTCGTCGCCAAGGGGATGTCGAATTCGGCGGCGTAGGCGGCGGCGCGCGCGCTGTCCGCGCTCATCACGCCGGCGATCTGGCCGCCCTCGGCGCGGATCGCGGCGATCATCCATTCGCGCGCGATCGTCGTGGCGCCGACCAGGCCCCAGCGAAGCGAGGCGGTCATGCGGCCCTCGCAAAATTCCGGTGGCCGCGGGCCGCCAAAGCGGGACGGGACGATGTCCCAGCCGAGATGTTCGCCATTTCGATTCCGATCCCCCCTTCACGTGGCGCGGCGACGAAATCCTCGCTTTGCGACGCTGGAATTTTGGAACGTTCCAATAATATTGTTGGACGACTCTTGCAAGAGGCGCAACGCGCCGTCCCTGAATCACCCCGGCTTTCGCCGCTCTCCCGGCAATGCGACGCCGCCGGGGCGGGCGCATCGGCCGATCGAGGGTTGGCCGGACTTGACTTTTGGAACGTTCCATATTCTTTATGCCGCACGCCGGCCGCCTTGTCAAGCCGGCGCCTGGGGGGTTGCGATCCATGCCAAGCCTTCGTCTGCCGACAGCCGCCGGCGGCCTCGCCCCGTTCGAGATGTCGCCGCCCTCTGCGTTCCCGGCGCGCGCGCCGGGCGCCTTTCCGCGCATCGTCTACGCCGCCGCGCATGTCGTCGCCGATCCCCTCGCCAGCGCTGATCCGTGGGCGCATTCGCCAGTGGACTGGGACCGCACGCTGGCGTTCCGGCATCACCTGTGGGACCTCGGCTTCAAGATCGCCGAAGCGATGGATACTTCGCAGCGCGGCATGGGGCTCGACTGGACCGGCGCGCAGGAACTGATCGCGCGCGCCTGCGCCGAGGCGACGGCGCGCCCGGGCGCGGACCTTGCGTGCGGGGCCGGCACGGATCACCTCGACCCCGCGGACGCGCGGATGCTCGACGACGTCGTCGCCGCCTATGAGAGCCAGGTCGGCTTCGTCGAGAAGCATGGCGCCCGCGTCGTGATGATGGCCAGCCGCGCGCTCGCCCATATCGCGCGCGGACCCGACGATTACGCCTTCGTCTACGACCGCATCCTGTCGCAGACGCGCGCGCCGGTGATCCTGCATTGGCTCGGCGACATGTTCGACCCCGCGCTCAAGGGCTACTGGGGCGTCGCGGATTTCGAGGCGGCGATGAACGTGGTTCTCGACATCATCGAGCGGCATCGCGCGCGCGTCGAAGGCGTCAAGGTTTCGGTGCTCGACGCGCAAAAAGAGGTCGCGATGCGCCGCCGGCTTCCCGCCGGCGTGCGCATGTACACCGGCGACGACTTCAACTATGCGGAACTGATCGCCGGCGACGGCGTCTACGCCTCGCACGGCCTGCTCGGCATTTTCGACCCGATCGCGCCCGCCGCCGCCGCCGCGCTGACACGGCTCGGCGCCGGCGACCGCGCCGGCTATGACGCGATCCTCGCGCCGACGGTAGCGCTGTCGCGCAAGATGTTCGAGGCGCCCACCCAATATTACAAGGCCGGCGTCGTATTCCTCGCCTGGCTCAACGGATTCCAGGATCATTTCATCATGGTCGGCGCCATGCAATCGGCGCGCGGGGTCCTGCATTACGCCGACGTGTTCCGCCTCGCCGACAAGGCGGGACTGTTCCTCGATCCCGAGCGCGCGAGCCGGCGCATGAAGGCGCTGCTGGCGACCTACGGGATCGAAGGGTAGGCGCGGCGGAATTCGGCTGGGCTAATGAAGCCGCGTCGGGGCGTTGTCGCCCCGCGCGAGCTCCATCAAGGTGATCGCCACCAGCATATCGGCGCGGGCCTTGAGGTCGGAGGCTTCCAGCAGCGCCTGCTTTTCCTTCGATCCGTATGGGCTGAGCATCGACAGGCCGTTGACCAGCGCCTCGTTGGACGCCTTGTTGATGTCGTCCCAGTCGACCTTGAACTGGTTCGCCTCGGCGAATTGGCGTAGCGCGGTCAACAGGCTCGGGCGATCGACGGCGCTCTCGCCCTCGCCCTCGCGGAAGTCGCTCGAAAACCGGGAGAAATCGACGCGCGCCTGACGATACGGCGTCGCGGCGGGCGCGTCCTCGATCAAGCGAAACCGCGCGACGCCGGTCAAAGTGATGAAACAGCGGCCATCGCCCGCTTCGGCGAATTGGGTGAGGCGGCCGACGCAGCCGATCGCGCAAAGCTCGGGCGACAGATCCGAAGCGCCTTCCGCGTCGCTGGGCTGGATGATGCCGATCAGGCGCTCGCCGCCAAGCGTATCGTCGACCATCGCCAGATAACGCGGCTCGAAAATGCTCAGCGGCAACGGACGGCGCGGCAGCAGCAGCGCGCCGGCCAACGGAAATATCGGAATGATCGTCGGCAGTTCCGACGGCCGCTGATAGGCGCGATTCAATTTCATCGGTCGAAAACCTCTGACGACGGGCGCCCCAGCCAGGCCGCCCGCCCCACTTTTTCCAATCTGGTCTGCAAATACGACTGAAATTTCGACGCCGGGCCCGCCCAGGCTAGAATATCAGCGCCGACAATTTTCGCCTCGCCTGAACCGCGGCCGGGTCCATCAGACCCCAGGCTTCGAAGAACCGCACCAATTGCTTGCGGGCCGCGTCGTCGTTCCATTTGCGGTCGCGCTTGATGATTTCAAGCAGATGATCGGCGGCGGCGTCGCGCTCGCCGCGCGCGTTGAGCGCCAGCGCGAGGTCATAGCGCGCCTGATTGTCGTTCGGATTGGCGGCCAGCGCTTTCTCAAGCTCAGCGGTGTCGCCGACCGCCGCGGCATGTTCCGCCAGGTCGACCGCCGCCGTCACGGCGGAGATCGCCGGATCGGGGTCCTTGCCGGGCGCCGGCGCCGGCGCCAGCGACAGAACGGCCCTCGCCTGCACGAGATCGCCGCGATCGACGTGAAGCTTGGCGAGGCCGGCGATCGCTTTGACGTTGGCCTCGTCCTCGGTCAGGACGCGCGAATAAAGCGCCGCCGCGCCGGCCGAATCGCCCTTGGCGGCCGCCGCCTGCGCCTGCGCGACAAGCTCGTCCGCGCCGGAGGTCAGCGGACCCACGAGGCGCTCGATGAAGCCGCGAACCTGCCCTTCCGGCAGGGCGCCCATGAAGCCGTCGATCGGCTGCCCCTTGTCGAAGGCGATCACCGCGGGAATCGATTGAATGCCGAGCTGGCCGGCGATTTGCGGATGATCGTCAATGTTCATCTTGACGAGCTTGACCTTGCCGGCGGAATCGGCGACCGCCTTTTCCAGCACCGGCGTCAATTGCTTGCACGGGCCGCACCACGGCGCCCAGAAATCGACGAGCACCGGCTGGCGCGCCGAAGCGGCGATGACCTCCTGCCCGAAGGATGCGGTCGTCACTTCCTTCGCCGCCGAAGCGGGCGCCCCGCCGCCTGAACCCGTTCCGATCGCCATTTCCGCGTCTCCGTCAGTCGAATTTCGTCTCTAAAGGCCAAACATGGGGCGGCGCGCGGCCTTCTGCAATATCAGGCGGCGCCCAGCGGGACGACGTCGGGCTCGTGGCCGGTGGCGCGCAGGAACTTGACGAGATCGCTGCTGGCCAGAGTCGTTGTCCTGGTGTTGACGAGCGGATGAAAGTTGAGCCGCTCGGCGGCCATCATCGCCGCGTCGAGCAGCACGGTCACCAGCGCGCCGCGATCGTTGATCGCCCCGAACGGCGTCACGGCGCCCGGCCGCACGCCCCAGACCTCCTCCAGAAGCTCGGCCGAAGCGAACGAAACCCGCCCTTGCGCGCCGATTTTTTCGTGCGCGCGCCTGAGTTCGATCGGCGTGTTCTCGCCGAGCACCAGCAGAAAAAGGCGCCCCTTCTTGTCCTTGACGAACAGGTTTTTCGCGTGGCCCCCCGGAATGTCGCCGCGCAACGCCGCCGATTCGGCGACCGTGAAAAGCGGCGGGTGTTCGACGGTGGCGGTCGCGATGGCGAGGCGGTCGAGGAAGGCGAACAGATCTTCGGGGGTGGCGGGCATTCGAGGTTCCGGGGCGGGCGTCGACAAGGCATCCGCCGACGCCCCAGAATCAAGCGCCCGCGAAGCGAGCCGTATTCGCCCCAGCCGTTTCCGGCCAACACGGCGTCCTGGCCATATTTCCCGCATTCGGCCTGGGCGTCTTGCGGAAATTCCCGGGTGCTCGCGACGCCGGGATAGTATTTGAAGGTGACCGACCTGCTCGCGCAGCCGGAGCACAGAAATACAATCGCTATCCCGACAACGTATCTCATCGGCGCCCCAGCCCGTTTGACGCGACGCAGAATAGCGCTAATGTCGCGCGAGCGCTACAGCTCAACTCCCGGCGCACAAATGCAGACGTCGATCTTCATCGCCAGGCTGGTGGGGCCGCCCTATGTCCTCGTCGGGATCGCCTTACTGCCCAAACCCCAAACGTTCCGCGACCTGCTGCGAGAGTTCCTCGACAGCCATGTGCTGATGTATCTGGCTGGCGTGCTTGGTCTGCTCGGTGGCCTGGCGCTGGTGCTGACCCACAACGTCTGGGCGTTCGACTGGCGGCTTATCATCACGCTGATTGGTTGGGCGGGCATCGTTCGCGCCGTCGTCACGATTTTCCTGCCGCAACAGATCGTGTCCATCGGGTCCAAGCTTCTCCAGCATAGGGGAATTTTCTTTGGCTCCGGCGTCTTTAACCTCGTCGTCGGCCTGGTCTTGAGCTATTTCGGCTATTCGACGTAGGCGCGCTCAGATCGGCCCCGCGACAATGGCGCAGTTATCGGATTTCCGTTCGTTCATGGCGTTGAAGGCGCCCTTGTTCAGCCGACGCGCGCGGTAGCAGAATACCGGCGACCTGGCTCACGGCGGGGGCTGCGCGCTCAGGGTGCATGTCCCGAATTCGACATCCACCGAATCGGGCTTGTAGGTCTGCAGCACGACGCTCCAGGACGACGGGTCGACGCCCAGGCTCATTTCGTCGACATAGCCGGTCATCGAGCTTTGCGTCATCGTCACGTTGCCCAGCGCGCGCGCGCCGCCATCCTGGCGCACGGTGAGCGCCTTCGCTTCCTGATCGAACACGACAATGACCGCACGCTTCTCGGCGGCGACGTCCAATTTCGGCCCGGCCTTGGTTTCGAGGACGGTCAGGCTGCAATCGAGCCGCTTCGGCGCGGCGTCGGCGCCGGCGGGCGACAACGCAAAAAGAGCCGCGGCGAGCGCGCCCAAGGCGCCGACGGCTGCTCGACAAATCCGCCCGGGATTCATGGCGCTCCCTGGTTCCCCGCGCGACGGCGCGGCCTTAAGAATTCCGAGCGGGACGCCTCGCGCGGCGTGTCCCAGCCACAGGCGCCTCGCGGCAAGACGCCGATCCTGCGCCCCGCGGATGGCGGCGCGTTCACGAGATCCAGCGCAGCAGCCCCATCATTCGGGCGAAGGTCCGGCCATAGGGCGGATAGAGAAGCGAGAGGCCGTTGAGCTTCGATTGCACGAACACCGGCTTTTCCTTGCTGAAGGTCCTGAAGCCCCATTCGCCGTGATAGGCCCCGATGCCGCTTGCGCCGACCCCGCCGAAGGGTTGGTCTTCCTGGAGGAAATGGATCGTGCAATCGTTGACGGTGACGCCGCCCGAGATCGTGTTGCGCAGCACGTGATCGCGGCGCCGCTCATCCTCGCCGTACCAATAGAGCGCGAGCGGCCGATCGTGGGCGTTCACCGCGTCGAGAGCCTCGTCGATCGCGTCATAGCCGATGATCGGCAGAATCGGCCCAAAGATTTCCTCCTGCATCAGCTTCATTTGCGGCGTCGCGCCCAACAGAAGAGTCGGCGCCAGCTTGCGCGCGGCAGGATCGAAGTCCTCACCGGCCGGATTGACGACGATCGCTTTGGCGCCCTGCGACTCGGCCTCAGCGAGCAGACCGGCGAGACGCTGGCGGTGGCGATCGGAGATGATGCTGGTGTAGTCGGGATTGCGCGCGAGCGTCGGATAGAGGCGCGTAATCGCCTGCCGCAGCGCTTCAGCGAACACTCCAACGCTCGCGCGCGGAACGAGCGCGTAGTCCGGCGCGATGCAGGTCTGGCCGGCGTTGAGGAATTTGCCGAAGGCGATCGACCGCGCCGCGCGATCGAAATCGCAGGTGGCGTCGAGGATGGCGGGCGACTTGCCGCCAAGTTCGAGCGTCACCGGCGTAAGGTTCCTCGCCGCGGCTTGCGCGACCAGCCGGCCGACCGCTGTCGAGCCGGTGAACAGCAGATGATCGAACGGCAATTCGGAAAACGCCTTGCCGACCGCCGCGTCGCCGGTGACGACGGCGAATTCGTCCGGCGCGAAATGATCGGCGACCATCCGCGCCAGGAGATCGGCGAGGCGCGGCGCCAGCTCGGACGGCTTCAGCATCACCCTGTTGCCGGCCGCGAGCGCCGCCAGGACCGGCCCGAGCGCCAATTGATACGGATAGTTCCACGGCGAGATGACGCCGACGACGCCGAGCGGCTGGCGCATCAACAGGTTGCGCCCGGGACGATATTGCATCGCCGTCGGCGCGCGGCGGGTTTTCATCCAGCTCTTGACATTTCGTCGCGCATGCCGGGCCGACATCATGATGATCATGATCTCGGCGAGTTCCGTTTCGTGCGGCGAGCGGTTGCCGAAATCGGCGTTGATCGCCGCGGCGATGTCGTCGCGGCGCGCCTCGGTCATCGCCGCGAGCCGGTCGAGCCGGTCGATCCGGATCTCGGCCGAGGGGACCATGTCCGCGCGATAGGCG
>JBEKSH010000037.1:0-9323 GCA_049517235.1 Roseiarcus sp.
CGCGAATGGAGACGCCGCAGATCGCCGAACTGGCGCAGTCGAGCAAGCCGAAGGCGGTCGAGGCGATGGCGCGCATCGACCGCGAACTGGCGGACCGCGAATTCATCGCCGGCGACCGCTACAGCGTCGCCGACATCACCGGCCTGGTGGCGCTCGATTTCGCGAAGACGGCGCGCATCGCCATTCCCGAGGAGTTCGGCCAATTGCGGCGCTGGCGCGAAGCGCTCGCCGCGCGGCCCAGCGCCAGGGCGTGAGGGCGCGAGCCGGGCGGCCCGGCCGAGCGCAAGCGCTGCTTGCGGCTTGCGAAGTGTTGACGGATATGTCAACATTCTCCCAATGAGAGACGCCAGACAGATTTCGTGGGTGAAGGCTGCACGCAAGGATTTCGAAGAATTTCCCGACGACGTGCAGAGCGATATGCGGGACGCGCTGACGCTCGCCGCTGAGGGTGAGTTGTCTGGCAAAGCGAAGCTGTTCAAAGGCGTCGACGGCGGCGTGTTCGAGATTGCGTTGCGCCACCGCGGCGACGCGTTTCGCGCGATCTACGCCGTCAAGATCGACGTGGACTTTTGGGCGATCCACGCTTTCCAGAAGAAATCGAAGCCGGGCGTCAAAACCCGCAGAGGGAGGTTGATGTTATCCACGAGAGACTCAAACGACTGAAGGAGGCCCTAAAATGAACAACGACGACTTTGAACTGGTGCGCGGAAGCGGCAATATTTACCGCGACTTCGGCCGGCCCGCCGCGGGGCTTGAACAGGCGCGCACCATCGTCGCCGCGAGGATCATTCGCAACCTCGACGCGCGCAGGCTTTCGACCCGCGACGCCGAAAAGCTGACCGGCGTCGCGCATTCCGAGTTTTCCCGCATCCGCAATGCGCAGCTTCGCCGCTTCACGCTTGACCGCATGATCGCGATCCTCGGCAAGCTCGATGCGGACGTTGAGGTGGAGGTCACTTTCAAGACGCGCGGGCACGCCCCCGCCCATCCGTCTCCGCACGTCGCTTGATCGATGATCCGCCGCGCCCGCGTTTCGACCGAGGGCCAGAACGTTGACGCGCGGGTGAAGGAGAAGCGCAAGGTCGCCGACACTCGGCGCCGCGAGGCCATCCGTCGCGGCGATGCCGGAATCCGGGCGCGCGTCGCCGCGGGCGCGGGAGCCGAACAACACCACGCGCTCGATCCGTTCGCCATAGGCTTGGTCTAGGGCGGCGCGGAACCGGGTCAGGATGGGGTCAGCGATCGTCGACATCTATTTAATATAGCATAGACAGGTCGCGGCGGTGAAAAGCTATCGGGCGATCGCCCGCCAAGGCGCCCCAAACTTCCCGATGCGCCGCGCACCTAGTGGAGCCGCGCTCACCGTCAGGGGCGAAGAAGCGGAGCGCTCCGGCCCTCTCTCATCGTCGCAGCAGCGCGATCAGACTCGACGAATCCCAGCGGCCGCCGCCCATCGTCTGGACCTGGGAGTAGAACTGATCGACCAGCGCCGTCAACGGCAGATGCGCGCCGTTGCGGCGCGCCTCGGCGAGGCAAATGGCGAGGTCCTTGCGCATCCAGTCGACCGCGAAGCCGAAATCAAACTCGCCGGCGATCATCGTTTTGGATCGGTTGTCCATCTGCCAGGATTGCGCGGCGCCCTTGGAAATGACCTCGACCACCGCGGTCGCGTCGAGGCCGGCTCTATCGGCGAATTGCAGGCCTTCGGCGAGCGCCTGGACGAGGCCCGCGATGCAGATCTGGTTGACCATCTTGGTCAGTTGTCCCGCGCCCGGACCGCCCATCAGCCGGCAGGCGCGGGCGTAGGCGGCGATGACCGGCTCGGCTTTTGCGTAAGGCTCGGCGTCGCCGCCGCACATCACCGTCAGCGCGCCGTCGCGGGCGCCTGCCTGACCTCCCGAAACCGGCGCGTCGATGAAATGCGCGCCGCGCTTGCCGGCCTCGGCGTGCAGTTCGCGCGCGACTTGCGCCGAAGCGGTCGAGCTGTCGATGAAGATCGCGCCACGCCTCATGCCGGCGAAGGCGCCATCGGGCCCGAGCGTCACCGCGCGCAAATCGTCGTCATTGCCGAGGCAAGCGAACACAAAATCGCAGTCCTCGGCGGCTTCGCGCGGGCTCGTCGCGGCGCGCCCGCCATGTTCGGCGACCCATTGCGCGGCCTTGGCGCCCGTGCGGTTGTAAACACGGAGCCGATGGCCGCCCTTGGCCTTCAGATGGCCGGCCATAGGATAGCCCATCACGCCCAGCCCGAGAAATGCGACTTCAGCCAATTTCGCTTCTCCTGACCTTGTCCAAGTGCGCGGCGATCCCGCCGCGCCTTCGTATAGCGCGCGGCGCACCAGGTCGCGCGCGAAAAACGCACCGCCGCGCATTCACCAGGCCTTTCGTGAGCGCGCGGCGGCCCAGGGTCCGCTCGCCGGCGGGCGCCAAACGCTCAAAACGGAGCGAACTTTGCCGCAATTTGGCGCCAGATCGCGTATAGACACCGCGCATCCTTCGAAATTGAAGGTTTTTGACAATTTCTCCTAAGGTCCGGCGAGCGTTGGGGGGCGTGGCGAAATGAGCGCGGGGCGTCGTCGATTTGTGGCCGGGCTCGGGCTTGCCGCCGCCGGGCTCGGGCTGGCCAGGCCGGCTGTGGCCGACCCCAATCCGGACATCCACTGGCGGATGACTTCGAGCTTTCAGCCCTCGCTGGATCTGATCTTCGGGGGCGCGCTAACCTTCGCCAAGACCCTGTCCGATCTCACGGACGGGCATTTCACGATCGCCGTGTCTCCGGCGGGCGAAATCGCCCCGGCCCTGGAAGCGCTCGACGCCGTCTCCAACGGCGCGGTCGAATGCGCCCACAGCGCGCTGCATTATTACTGGAGCAAGGATCCGAGCTTCGTGTTCGGCTCCTCGACGCCGTTCGGCATGAATGCGCGCCAGCACGCCGCCTGGCTCTATGAGGGCGGCGGCGGCGAACTGATCGACGAATTTCTCGCCGACCGAAAAGTCTTCGCGATCCCCGCCGGCAACACCGGCGGGCAGATGGCGGGCTGGTTCCGCAAGGAAATCCATGTCGCGGGGGACTTCCAGGGCCTGAAGATGCGCATCGGCGGCTTCGCCGGCAAAGTGTTCCAGACGCTCGGCGCCGAACCGGCGGCCACCCCCAAGGACGCCATCTATCCTGCCCTAGAATCGGGGACGCTCGACGCGATGGAATGGGTCGGCCCCTATGACGACGAGAAATTCGGCGAGCGCAAGGAAGGCGAGCGGCTGAACCTGTCGAAGGTGGCGCCTTATTACTATTATCCGGGCTGGTGGAAGGGCGGGATGCAGCTTCATCTCATCGTCGATCGCGACAAGTTCGACGCGTTGCCAAAGCCCTACCAGGCGGCGTTCCGCGCCGCCGCGGCGGTTGCCCAGACTTCGGTGCAGGCCAAATACGACGCGGCCAATCCCGGCGCGCTCAAACGCCTGGTGGTCGGCGGCGCCGAATTGCGGCTGTTTCCCCAAGACGTGATCGAAGCGTGCTACAAGACCGCCAACGATCTCTACGCGCAGCTCGGCGCGGAAAATCCCAAATTCAAGAAGATCGCCGATTCCTACATGGCGTTCCGCGCCGACCAGTATTTGTGGTGGCAGGTCGCCGAATATTCCTTCGACAATTTCATGATCCGGCAGCGGCGCGGCAAGAGCTGAGCGACGCGCCGACGGGCAATTGGCGTTTTCCTGTCACACCGGCGCCTACTTGCCCGCCTGCGCCAGATAGGCCCGGGATTCCTCGCCGACGATGGCGATCAGATTGCCCATCGCGAGGTTGGCGTCGATCAGGTGCAGGCCCCATTCCGGCAGCGCCTTGCCATCGAATATCAGGTCCCCGGAAATATCGTTGACCCGCGCGCCACCGCGGGTCGGATGCACGGTGACGGCGAGGTAGGAGCCGTGCTCATTGACCACGCATTCGGCGCTCAGCAATCCCGGAACCTTCACGAACGGCGTGCGGATCGGCCGCGGCGGATGGGTCCATGGGTGGCGCGATCCCGATTCGCTGACCACGGTGATCGAAGTCGCCGACAGATAGGCGTCCAGCGCCCCCGAGCCGCCGCTCAGCGAGGCGGGGTTGGCGCAGGCCGCCTGCATCCCCTCGGGCGCCCGGACGAACAGGCTGCCGGCCGGCGGCGGGACATTGGCGCGGAAGTCCGAAAAGGCGATGACGCAGCCGGTCTGGCTGTTCGACCGGCAGACGGGAATATGCTTGAACGCCCCGCCGATGTCGGCGCCCTTGGGAACCGGCAGACTGGTCCCCATCAGGATCGCCGAGACAAGCCTGGCCTGGACCGGTTTGCCGTCGATCTCGTCCTTGATCAATTGGGTCAGCACGCTCGAGCCCTGGCTATGGCCGATCAACACCACGCCGCGGCCGTGATTGTCGTGGGCGAGATAGGCTTTCCAGGCCGCGGCGACGTCGCGATTGCCGAGTTCGGGGTCCATCGGGATCGGGTTGGATCCGACCGCGGCGCGCAGAGCGTTGAGCGTCAATTGCCGGTACATCGGCGCGAACAGGCGGCATTTGGCGCCAAAGCGCGCGAATTGTTGGCCGACGGCGCGCTTCTGTTCTGGCCCGATGACCCGGTCGGAATTGCCGCCCGGCTCGTTGGAGACCGTGGGATAGACGTAAAAGCAGTCGATCGGCGCATCGGGATCGGCATGGAAGGATTCGCGCGTCAGCTTGCCGTCGGCGGCGACGATCGTGGCGTCCTGGTCCACGGCGCAGGCGTCCTGGCGTCCTGGCCGGCAAAGCCAGGCGTCGGAATTGGCGTAGACGTCGGCGCCGGTCGCCGACACTGCGTCAATGGCGAAAAGGCTCGCAGCCAGCGCCGCGCCGAAGGCGGCGGCTGGAACGTCTGATCTGAACATCGACCTCCCCGACGCGGCTTGCTGTTCCTATGGCGCCAGCGTTTGGCAAGTCGCACCTCCGGGGATTCGATCCCGGGGTTGACCGGCGCCAGATTCTCAGAACGGCTTCACGCGTTGGCGGGCGCCGCCGCGTCCTCGTAATCGGCCGCCACGGTCTGGTCGGGCGCGCTGCTCTTCCAGACCGCCGACAGGATCGTCGCGACGACGATGTTGACGATCACCGAGGTCAGGCCGTTATAGCTCGCAAAGCCGAGGCCCGGGTCGACCCTGCCGATCAGCGGAATATCCCAGGCCAGCGCATGCACGGGAACCCAGGCGGTGGCGCCCCAGGCGAGCGACGTACCGACGATCATGCCGACCGCCCAGCCGACCAGCAGCGCCGGGCCGCTGTACCAGCGCGTATAAAGCCCGAGCAGCATCGCTGGGAAAATCTGGATCATCCACACGCCGCCGAGCAATTGCAGATCGAGCGCGAATTGCGTCGGCACGAAGAAGATCACCAGCAGCGCGCCGACCTTGACGATCAGCGACGCCAGTTTGGCGATGAAGGATTCGCGCGCCGGCGTGATCGCCGGATCGACGAACGGCTTCCACACGTTGCGCGTGAACGTGTTGGCCGCGCCGATCGACATCACCGCCGCCGGCACCAGCGCGCCGATGGCGATCGCCGCGAAGGAGAAGCCGGCGAACCAGTCGGGGAACACTTTGAGCAGCAATTGCGGCACGGCGTCCTGGGGATTGGCGACCTTGACGCCCGCCGCATGCGCCATGATTCCGAGCAGGGCGACGAGGCCGAGCACGAAGGAATAGGCGGGCAGGGTCATCGTGATGCGGCGGATCGCCCGGCCGCTCGAGGCGGCCAGCGCGCCGGTCAGCGCGTGCGGATACATGAACAGCGCCATCGCCGAGCCGATCGCCAGCGTGATATAGGGGCCGATCTGCTGCGGGGTCAGCGTCAGGCCGGCCGAGAGTTTCGGGTTGGCGGCGACCTTCGCCTCGTAAACCTTGCTCGCGGCGTCAAAGATCGCGCCATAGCCGCCGAGCTCGATCGGGATTACGACGACCGCCGCGATGATGAAAATATAGATCATGGTGTCTTTGACGAAGGCGATCATCGCCGGCGCGCGCAGGCCGCTCTTGTAAGTGTAGAGCGCCAGAATGACGAAGGCGATGGTCAGCGGCAGGTGGGCGAAGGGGCCCGTCTGGGAAAAGCCGAGCGCCAGAATGACCTTTTCCATGCCCACCAGCTGCAGCGCGATATAGGGCATCGTCGCCAGAATTCCGGTCAGCGCGACGGCGAGTTCGAGCCATTTGTCGCCATAGCGCCCGAGCACGAAATCCCCGGCGGTGATGTAGCCATGCTTGTGCGACACCGCCCACAGGCGCGGCATGAACAGATAGAGCAGGGGATAGATGATGATCGTGTAGGGGACCGCGAAAAAGCCGTAGGCGCCGATCGCGTAGACCACCGCCGGAATGGCGATCACCGTATAGGCGGTGTAAAGGTCGCCGCCGAGCAGAAACCAGGTGATCCAGGCGCCGAAGCGCCGTCCGCCCAAGCCCCATTCGTGCAGGTGAGCGAGATCGCCCGCCTTCCAGCGCGAGGCCATGAAGCCGATCACCGTGACAAGCGCGAAAAAGAACACGAAGACGATCGTCGCGGTCCAGTTGAGATTGTCGATCATCGCCGCGCCCTCCCGACGCGGTCGGCGGCGTAGATCGCCAGCGCCGAGACCGGGATGAGCAGCAACTGGAACCAGTAGAACAGCGGCACGCCGTAGAGAGCGGGATCGAGGCCGTTATAGAGCGGCGTCAGCAACGCGAGGACGCAGGGCGCCAGCAGCAACAGATATTTCATTGATTCCCCCCGGGCGGCGAAGCGCGGCTAGCCCGTCCGCTCCGAGGACTCTTCTCAGGTCCCTTCGGCCGCGATCGCGCAACGCTCATAGCCAGTTTTTCGCGGCGGGTCGAGACCCCCGCTGCCTTCTCCCGAGAATCGGGAGAAGGATTTGCGCCCCTCTAGCCGCCCGTCACGCTCATATGGCGGCCGACGGCGGGGCGGCTCGTGGCGCGGTCGATGATGAAGTCGTGACCCTTGGGCTTGCGGCTGATTGCCGCGCGGATCGCCGCGGCGAGCGGAACGTCGCTCTCCGACTGGCGCAGCGGCGCGCGCAGATCGGCGGCGTCCTCCTGGCCAAGGCACATATAAAGCGTGCCGGTGCAAGTCACGCGCACGCGGTTGCAGCTTTCACAGAAATTATGGGTCAGCGGCGTGATGAAGCCGAGCCGGCCGCCGGTTTCCTTAACGTCGAAATAGCGCGCGGGGCCGCCGCTCGCATGGAGCGACGGCGACAGCGTGAAATGCGCCGCCAGATCGGCGCGAAGCTGCGACAAGGGCAGATATTGGTCGACGCGCTGGCCCTCGATCTCGCCGAGCGGCATGACTTCGATGAAGGTTATCTCGAGACCCCGCGCGTGCGCCCAGCGGACCATCGCCGGCGCCTCGTCGTCGTTGACGCCCTTGAGCGCGACCGCGTTGATCTTGACCGAAAGACCGGCGGCCTGCGCGCGATCGACCCCGGCCATCACCTTGCCAAGATCGCCCCAGCGGGTGATCGCACGGAACTTGACCGCGTCCAGCGTGTCGAGCGAGACGTTGACGCGTCGGACGCCGCAATCGACCAGTTCGCTGGCGAATCGTTCAAGTTGCGAGCCGTTGGTCGTCAGCGTGAGCTCATCGAGAGCGCCGCTCGCCAGGTGTCGCGACAACGATCGAAACAGCCGCATGATGTCGCGCCGCACCAGCGGCTCGCCGCCGGTGATGCGCAGCTTGCGCGCGCCCAGAGCGACAAACGCCGAACAAAGCCGGTCCAGCTCTTCGAGGGTGAGCACATCGCGTTTGGGCAGAAAGTTCATGTCCTCGGACATGCAATAGACGCAGCGAAAATCGCAGCGGTCCGTGACCGAAACACGCAAATAGCTGATCGTGCGGCCGAAGGGATCGACGAGCGACGGGGCGACGACGGGCGCGTGGGCGTTCATGCGCCCGAGCTTAAACGACAAGGCTTGCAAAATAAAGGCGTCGCCCGGGCGACGCCTGCGTCTTTCGCGCGATTCCTCGCGTCAGCGCAACACGAACACGGCGGCGCCGACCTTGGCGCGATCGTAAAGGTCGATGACGTCGTCGTTGGTCATGCGGATGCAGCCCGAGGATACGGCCTGGCCGATCGTGTCGGGCTCGTTCGAGCCGTGGATGCGAAACAGCGTTCCCGACAGATACATGGCGCGGGCACCCAGCGGATTGTCGATGCCCCCGTCCATGTGGGTCGGCAGGTCGGGGCGGCGCTTGAGCATTTGCGGCGGCGGCGTCCAATCGGGCCATTCGCGCTTGTTGGCGATACGTCGCACGCCGGACCATTCGAAGCCCGGACGCCCGACGCCGACGCCATATTTGATCGCCTGGTGGCCGGGCAGCACAAAATACAACCGCCGCTCGCCGGTGTTGATAAGGATCGAGCCGGGCGCGTAGGGCCCGCTGAAATTGATGGTTTCGCGGGGGATCGGCGAAGCGAGCGGACGCCCGTCGCCGGAGGCGTCGCCCGGCCGATAGAAGAAAATACTGATGTCGGCGGCGGCGCGCGCGAGCGTCGACATGGCGAGCAGGCCGGCGATAACGCCGACATTGAGGAGGAATATACGGCGCATTTCCTGGCCTTCTTCGGGTGATCCATCGCCCCTGCGGCGCAGCCCCGCGAGAGAGACTGGACGTCGTTTCTTTGCAAATTGTTATTTCGCGCAAGAGCGGTTCGTAGGCAATGGCCTTGGCCGTTCACGCTGACGTGAAGAACAAATTGGGGCGATAAAGTGGCCTTCGCGCCACACTCGCCGGCGCCCCCGGAGGCCGCCTGTCGGTCGGCGGGGCCCTTGGGATGGTGGCGGACGCAGTCCGCACAAACCGGTCTGCAGGGCCAATGCATCAGCCGATGGGGCATTGTCACGTTCGCGTGTTTCACTTGTCGACCGCGAGGCGCGCTCGATGATCGCATGGAGGAAAATCAACGATTTATCGAACTCGATGTCGCAGCAGATCCCCTTCAAGAATCGCCTATTCTTGGCGAGTGTGACAATGCCGGCTTGGGGCCGCCCTGGCCGGCATCGTGTTTTCCAACGCGTCCTTAGCACTGGTGCACGGAATGAGCAGACCGGTAGGCGCTTTTTTCCATGTGCGTCACGAGCTTTCGAACGCCATGCTGCTGCCGGCGGTTACTGCCTACTCCGCGCCGTCGGCTCGGGATCGATATGCCGCCTGCGCGCGGGCGATGCGGATTGCGCATGCGGAAGAAGGCGACCAAGCGGTCGTCGCGCGCCTGCTGCATGGGCTCGCCGCGTTGAACGCCGACCTTGAGGTTCCATCGCCTGAG
>JBEKSH010000038.1:0-9304 GCA_049517235.1 Roseiarcus sp.
TATGAGGCGGCCGATATCCTGGGGCTGATCCATCGCGAACAGGTTACGCGCCAACGGCGAGGCTGGCTGGCGATCGGACATGATCAAGCCGATCGTGCGGCGGGCGCTGGGCTCGACAAGTTCGACGGCGCGCGTCTGGCGGGGGATGCCGAAAAACTGCAGCAACTGGCGCGGCACGATCGACGACCAAAGGCCGGAACTGGCGTGCGAGCACAGGTTGAAGATCGAATTGGTTTCGACGGAGGGCTTGGGCTGGGCGCCGGCGGCGCGGAAAATGCCGTCGATGATGCGCCGGTTTTGCATGTCCCGCGTCAACAGGCACAGAGGCGCCTGCGCCGCCTCCTTCCAGGTGATCTTCCGGCGCTGCGCGTAGGGGCCGCTCGCCGGCGTGAGAAACAGATATTCCTCGTGACAGATCGGCTTGGTCAGCACATTTTCGAGCGGCTCATTGTCGAGATAGGTCAAGCCGGCGTCAAGCTCGAAATTATCGATTCCGTGCTGAATTTCCTGCGAGTTTTGCGACAGGACCGTCACGGTGACGTTAGGAAAGCGCGCGTGGAACGGCCCGGTGAGATGGGAGACGATCGGCAGCGCGGTGGGGATCGCGCCAAGGCGCAGCCGCCCCGAAAGGCCCTTGTCCATTTCCTGGAGGTTGCGGCGCAGGACCTCGGCCTCGGCGAGGATGCGGTGGGCGTGATCGAGCACCACGCGGCCCTGGCTCGTCAGGCCGTGGAATTTGTGGCCGCGCTCGACGATCGGCGCGCCCAGATCGGCCTCCAGCTGGCGGATCGCCGCCGACAGCGTCGGCTGCGAAACGTTGCAGGCCAGCGCCGCGCGCCCGAAATGCCGTTCTCTCGCAAGCGCGACGAGATATTCAAGCTGGCGAAGCACCATCGACGATTGCCCTCGGCCAGACCGCCGCTCCCATCGCGATCGTTCGAGGCGGCCGGCGGCGCGCAACTCGTGAAGACGGCGGTTGGCGGTCGCCGGGCCGGCCTCGCATCGCGCGATTGGGCCGGCTCCCCATTGCGATTCACTGTAATGTATATTGCCGAAATACAACAATGGGCGTTTCCATACTGACATGTTGATAGCGGCGGCCTATCGCGGCGCCCGTCCGGGCGTCGGCGCGCCGCAACCGGCGCGAGGCGAATTCAAGCCTGCGCCGGAATTCCGCATGGCGCTCTGGCCGGAGCCGCTTTTTGGCTCTATTTGGGCGCAATCATGCACCCGGCGTTCTCAACGCCTTGCGGAGTTGCTCTTGAACCCCTCTACGCCGACCCCGGAAGCCGCGCCGATCGGCGAGCGCAAATGGATCGTCGCGCTCGCGGCGGCGGTCGCCATCCTCGCGCTCGCCGCCATCGCGCTCTATCCCGTCTGGCGGACGAAGCCCGGCGGGACCGCCTCGCTGGTCGGCGGCGCCTTTGAATTGCGGGGGCCGGACGGGCGCGTGGTGACCGACGCCGACATGAAGGGGCAGCCGTTCCTCGTCTATTTCGGCTATACGAATTGCCCCGACGTCTGCCCGACGACGCTTGCCGAAATATCCGACGTGTTGGCGCGCCTGCCGGGCAAGCCGATCCGCGCCTTGTTCATCACCATCGATCCCGAGCGCGACACCGCCCAGTCGCTGAAAGACTATGTGGCGAGCTTCGATCCGCGCATCATCGGCCTGTCGGGCGACCGCGCCGCGATCGACAAGGTGGAGAAGGCCTATCGCGTCTACGCGCGCAAGGGGCCGCCGGAAAAGGGCGGCTATGCGATGGACCACAGCTCGATCGTCTATCTGATGGACAAGGAGGGGCGTTTCGTCGAGGCGTTCAACCTGGAGCGCAAGCCGGAGGAATCGGCCAAGGAGCTGGAGGGGTATCTGTCGGAGGAGCCGAGCGCGGCGCCTTCCTACTGAATCGCTTGTCAATTCGGGTCGGATTCGGGGAATTCGCAAACCTTCGCGGCGACGCTCGCACTCTTGCGGGCGGCCGGCAGTCGCTGAAATCATGCCGCGACGGGCGCAGGCTTGACCTCTTCGGCGATCCGCGACCCTATCTCCCGTTCGGCGACCGCCAACTCATAGGCCGTTTGCAGATTGAGCCAAAACCGGGCGCTATTGCCCAAATACCGGCCAAGACGAAGCGCCGTTTCAGGCGAAATCCCGCGCTTGCCATTCAGAATGTCGGTGATTCGGCCCGACGGCACTTTGAGCTCCAGCGCCAGCCGGTTGGCCGACAAGTCGCGGGCCTTCAATTCTCGCTTCAGGATGCGGCCGGGATGAACCGGAATCATGCTCTTGTCCTTTCAGTGATAATCAATAATTTCCACATCCCAGGCGTCGCTGTCCGCGAACCTGAAGCACAGCCACGGGCCGCTGATCGTCATCGCCCATTGCGCCTTGCGGCCTCCCCTCAACTTGTGAAGGCCGACTGATTGCAGGGGCTCCAACTTGAAATGCACGCGCGAGGAATCGGCGAAGGCGCTGGAGGGGCATTTGTGAGCGCGGCAATAGCGCGATCTCGACGGGCACATTGTCTTGAGCGCTCAATCAACACAATGTCACGGCGGTAAAAATCGCATGGCTCAAGGAAAATTCGTTTCGTATTTGCGGGTCTCAACCGCCCGGCAAGGCCACTCCGGTTTTGGGACTTGAAGCGCAACGCAGCGCGGTCGAAACCTTTCTCAATGGCGGTCGTTGGAAAGTGATCAACGAATTCGTCGAGATTGAAAGCGGTTCGCGCGACGATCGCCCCAAGCTGGCCGAAGCCCTATCGGTTTGCCGCCTTCACAACGCCACGCTCGTCATCGCCAAATTGGATCGTCTTTCGCGCGACGCTCATTTCCTTTTGGGGCTTACGAAGGCGGGCGTTCGGTTTGTCGCCGCCGACATGCCAGAAGCAAACGAAATGGTAGTCGGAATGATGGCCGTGGTTGCCCAAGCCGAGCGCAAGATGATTTCGCAACGGACGAAGGCTGCTCTCGCGGCTGCGAAGGCTCGCGGCGTGAAGCTCGGCAAACCAGAAAACTTTCGCAATCAAATTGTGGGTTGCATCAACGGGCGGGCTGTCCGCACGCGGGCCGCCGTCAATCGGGCGGGGCGATCTTTTGCCGATCATCGCGGACATTAGGGCAAGCGGCGCGGCGTCATTGCGGGCGATCGCCGCCGAACTTAATTCACGCGGCATCCCAGCCGCACGCGGCGGGGAATGGTCCGCGATCCAAGTCAGACGGATAGGCAAATCGTCGCCGCCTTGAACCAGCGCGGCGTCACAACGTGCGAAAAAACCTGCGGCAAATCGAGAAAAACTCGCGGCAAATGGTACTACTTTCAAAACGGCAACCCCAATGTCTGACGCTGCAAATCTGTTTTACCCCTAGCGCGACACAGCAATCGCCATCGCGAACAGACTAGAAAATGAGGCTATCCCAAGCTGCAAAGCGCGATCAACTTGATCGGCGAAGACGACGCGACGGTTGTCGAGCTTGGACATCTTTTCAAGGCCGAGGGCGGCAAGCGCGCCACGAAAAGGTATATCAAATCCCTCGAAACCGTGAAAAAATATCTCGGGGCCGAGACTTTCATGAAATTGGCGACCGTCACCCTGAAAAACTGTGACGACTATCTGACGCCCGAACAGAAAGCCGTCGCCTTGGGCTCAGAGCGCGGCGGGCGCAGCGTCAAGATGATCAAACGCCAGCCATAGGAGGTTTTGGTGAGAAAGATCATTTTGTGCGGCGTCGCCCTTGCCGCCGCGTTAGCTTGTGGGTGCAGTAAGGCGCAAGAGACGCTTTCGTGTTCGTCTCCTGACGCTTTGAATTTACTTCAAGGTCTTATTGACGAAAATGTAGTTAACCCAGCAAACGCTGGTCCCAAAAATTATAGACCGTTGAATGTTGCATCCGAATATGTCTCAGTCTGGGAGAACCGACTTAGGCGAGATAGGATTGTAGACTTTGCAGGTTGTCTGGTGCCTCATATTCAGCAGCCAGCTCATTTAGCCGCTCTTGAGAAGGCCATGAATGACCAAATAGATAAGGAAACGCAGGCATGTAAAGCGCAGCTTCAAGCTGAGGCCGATCGACGGATAGAGGCGGACACAAAACAGTTAGCTGAGGTTAGAGATAAAGCTGCCAAAGCTGATGAAGCTGCTGCTGAAGCTGCCGCCGAGGCCGCAAAAGCATACGTTACGCTTTCAGCCACATTTGAAAACGTCATAACGATCGGACAGACCGAGTTACGTTCGACGTGCAAGGCAACAATTGTTTTACACAAAGGGGGAAAAAATCAGCCTTTGGCGACGCCCCTTGATTACATCGTCGAGAAGACTGATGACCGTAAAACCATTGTTACCGCTTATGGTCTCACCCCTACATACGAGCGATGCGAAGTCTTACCGGGTAACGGTTGTTGACGCGCGCGCAAATCCAGGAGGCTTTCTCATGCATTCACTCGCCGCTGCGCTTGACTCCTTTAATCGCAAGGAACGCAACCTATTGGTACGAGCTATACTTGCGGAGGGACGGACCCCACCCATCTGCAAGTTCTTTTGCGACCAAGTCGGAGAGAAGCTTGGCTTTCCAATTCCGGAAGACGCCTGGTGGGCGACCGACTATCACATCAGCTGGCTCGCCGGTGCCCTTGCGCGCTTCATTAAGGGCGATGAAACGCCGCCGTGGCCAAATAAACCGGAGAAGCAGGATAAACGGCGGCTGGTTGAGGGTAATCAAGAGGACGTTGACCTCGTCGTCGCGACGGGGTGTGAGCTGGTCTTGATCGAAGCCAAAGCTTTCGGCGCTTGGAGCAATCGGCAGCTCAAGCATAAGCTCGCGCGGCTTGAGCTGCTTCATGACTTTTATAGCAAAATAGTTGGCACCGAACCCTCGAAACACGCCGTTAACTTCCACTTTCTACTCACTTCTCCCAACCGGCCGAGGAAGCTCGACCCCAAGATTATCGCGAGCTGGCCAAGCTGGGCGTGCAAAGGGCGAGACGCGCCCTGGATCGAACTTAAGCTAGAGCAGCCAAAATCCGTTTTCGAAGTGACGCGGTGTGATTTGAAAGGGAACAAGAGCGCTGTTGGGGATTTCTGGCAGATAGAGCGGATAGGCCAGGGTGGCGAGCCGGCCGCGTCAGCGGGGACGGTGTCGCTAAGCTCCCCTCAGCGCTGACCGAATAGCGCCGCACCGATCGGCCAAACGCGGCGCATAGGACGGCTAGTCGATGCCGATATACCGAGCGAAGTTGGTCAAGTGACTTTTCGAAGCGGATTTGCGCGAGCGCGCGAGCCGTCTCCTACCACGCCCCTAAATCGGCGTCTCAATGTGCTCGGCCGCCGACCGGCCGTCGTCGATCGTGACTTGCGCAGCAGCCCCTTCTCGCGCGAATAGGCGCGGGTCGTGCGGGCAGCGAAACGGCTTGCGAGCTGGTACACAACCATGGTACACGCGAACGCACCGAAGGCTGTCTAACGCATTGATAAATAAGGGCCGCCGAGCGAATGCACCACGTTCCCCTCAGCTCCACCAGGCACCCCCCGCGCGACATACGTCGGGTTCGAAATTTGGGGACGCATCGCAGTGTCCAATTTTTCAGCTAACGCCGCCGAAGCGCGAATCTCGTTTCATCAGGGAAGCGGAGATGAGCCAACATCGAGCGGGGCGGCTGCTGTCCGCTTTGCCACTAAGCCTTGACGCCTCCGCCGAACCTCACGCCGCGGTCTCGATCCGTCGCGCGATCCATTGGTTGAGGCTGACGCCCTCGGCCTGGGCGCGCGCCGCCGCCCGGCGATGGATTTCCGGATCGACGCGCAGGGGAATCTTGCCGCTATAGGGTCGATCCGGCGGTTCGCCGCGCGCCGCGCAGAAGGCGAGATAATCGTCGACGCTGTCGCGGAACGCCTGTTCAACCTCGGCGAAGGTCTCACCCTCGAATGTGACGACGTCCCGCAGGCCGGCGACCCGACCCGAGAAAGCGCCCTCGTCCGCCTCAATTGTTCCGACATAGCCCTTATATTCGAGCATCGCTCTACTCCCTTCCCGGCCTCACGCCGGCTGAAATGAGAAACTCCCGGACGGCCCGCACGGCGCCGCGCTTGGCGTCAGGGCTCGGGTGTGGCCGATGAAAGACGGCGCGCACGCCATTCACCGCCACCCGGACCCTGCTGCCCGCCCCTTCACTGATCTCAGCCCCGGCGCTCCTGAACAACGCTTCAATATCGTTCCATCGGAGATCGGACGGAGGCGGCTCCGTAAAGATGCGGGCAAGGGTCCGCCGGTGACGGCTATTCATGACAGAATGATATCATATAAAGATATCATTGCAAGCGTCTATGCGGCGACAAAAAGCGCCCGCCGTGAGGTCATGCCCATATAAGAAATTTCGAGGATGCCAACAGGCGTGGCAAGCGAACATACGACACCGTTCCGCGCACAGGAGCGGAACATCATCGCCCGTATTCATCGTGCCGGCGCACCCAGGACATCCCGTAGGGCAGGCCGGCCTCGTCGCGTCCCTTGGGCGCCAGATCGAGGTACTGGTAGGCGCCGTTCAGCATGTCGAGCCCGCGCGCGTAGCACGAATAGGTGTGGAAGACGGCGCCGTCCGCATCCCTGGCGAACACGCTGATTCCGGGAAGCTCGGTCATCGAGGTCTTGATCGGCGCAAAATTGTAGACGGTCTCGCCCGCCGCCAGCGCCTCCGGGGTCGGCGAGACGCCATAGTCGAAATTGAAATCGGAGCCGAACGAGGAGACCCATTTGAAGCGCCAGCCCATCCGCTTCTTGTAAGCCTCGATCTTCGGCAGGGGCGCGCGCGACACCGCGAGCAACGTGACGTCGCGGTTCGCCAGATGCACGTCCGCGCCGTCGAACTGATCGGCCCAGAACGAGCACGACTTGCATCCCTCCGCCCAATCGGGTCCGAGCATGAAGTGGTAGACGATCAACTGGCTGCGGCCGTCGAACAGTTCGGCGAGCGTCCGCTTGCCGTCCGGTCCGTCGAAGACATAGTCCTTTTGGACGCGCTCCCACGGCAGATCGCGCCGGCGCTGGCTGAGCCGGTCGCGCAGCCGCGTAAACTCCTTCTCTTCGACCAGCAGCTTTTTGCGCGCGTCGATCCATGCGTCGTGCAATACGACGTCGTGATGCTTGGCCATGACGCCCTCCCGTTGAGGTTTGGCCGCGCCCGACGGGCGGAGCGCCGGTCACTCTTCATCCGAGCGGAAATCTCCCGTCATCGCGCCAGAATAGCCCGGCGCGCGGTCGCTTATCAATGCGCCGCCCGCGGTTCAGAAGGGGAGCGATTCCTCAGTTCTTGCCGCGCAGCCGCGCCAGCGCCTGATCAAGCAGGCGGGCCAGTTGCTCCGGCTCCCTGGGGAAGCCGGCGCGAATCCACAACGCTTGCAGGCTCTTCAGCGTCGCGCCGACCCCCTGGCCCTGGGCGACGCCGCGCTTGACGATATCGGCGCCGGTGAACGGCAGGCTCGGCTCGGGCGTATCGGAGACGAAACGAAAGGCCGACGCGAAGGCGGGGTCGTCGGGCGCGGCGCCGGAATCGACATGGGCGAGCGTCAGCCCGTCCCGCGCGGCGGTCCGCTTGCGCTCGAACAGCAGGGCGCGCAATTCGCCGAGCGACGGCGGCGCGCCCCGGCCGTGCAAGCTTTCCAAGGCGCCGGCGGCGCCCGCCAGCCTTTCATATTCGGCGTTGGACAGCCGAAGCCTGTCGCGCAGCCGCTCCGCGTCTTCGGCGATCGTCAGCCCCAGCGCGGCGAGCCGCAGCAGGGCGTCGGGCGGCGCGGCGCGGGCGGCTTCCACCGCGATGAGCCGCTTGAGGCGGCGAGGGTCCGGAGCGCCGGCGATGAGAAGCCCGAGCAGACCCGCCTCGCAACATTGCGCGACGACGTCGCCGGCGCGCGGCGCCTTGAGCAGCTTCATCAGTTCCGCGCGCACGCGCTCGCGCGAGAGCCGCTGAAGGCCGTCGCGCTCCTGAATGGCGGCGCGCAACCCCTCGGCGTCGAGCGGACCCTCGCCATAGACGGCGGAAAAGCGGAAGAAGCGCAGGATGCGCAAAAAGTCCTCGCGTATGCGCGTGCGCGCGTCGCCGATGAAGCGCACGCGGCGCGCGGCAAGGTCGTCGAGGCCGCCGGCGTAGTCGTGGATGGCGCCGTCGCGGCTCAGCGACAGCGCGTTGATGGTGAAGTCGCGCCGCCGCGCGTCTTGCGCAAAATCGCGCCCGAAACGCACTTTGGCGTGACGCCCGTCCGTTTCGATATCCTCGCGCAGCGTTGTCGCCTCGATCGGCAGACCGTCGACGATCAGGGTCACCGTGCCATGTTTCAGGCCGGTCGGCGCGACGCCAAAGCCGGCGGCGCGCGCGCGCCTCATGACGATCTCGGGCCGCGCGGTCGTCGCGAGGTCGAAATCGCCCGGCGGCTGGCCCAGCGCGAGGTCGCGCACGGCGCCCCCGACGAGACGCGTCTCTTCGCCGTCGCCGTCGAGCGCTTCAAGCGCCCGCGCAAGACGCCCTTCGTCGAGGAGCCGCCGATTCTTGAGCCGCCCGTCGACGATTGTCGGCAGGCCGGTCATTCGATGCGACCGGGAACCAGCGCGCCATTTTCGATATGCGCAGGCACGTAGACGCCATGGCCGCGCGGGGCGTTCAGACCGAAGATGAACATCCCGACGACGGCGATGAACAGGCCGATCAGCGTCAGCGCCGAAACGCGCCCGCGCGACCAATGCTCGATCGCCAGGGGATAGCGGGCGCGAACGACAAGATAGATCGCAAACACGATGAAGGGGCTCAGGAACAGCGCCAGCGGCTCGAGCAGGGCCCGCAACATCAGGAGTAGAGCCTTTCAAACAGGTTGCGAATGATACCAGCAGTCGCCCCCCAGATACATCGCTGCCGATAGGGGATCGCATAAAAATGCCGCAGCCGGCCCTGCCATTCGCGCTGATGGCGATGGTGATTGTCGCCCGTCATCAGGAACTCCAGCGGCGTCTCGAAGACATCCTCGACTTCGTGTCGGTTGATCGTCAGCGCGAAGGACGGGTCGACTATCCCCACCAGCGGCATGATGCGAAAGCCGGTGCCGGTCAGGTAGGGATCGAGCCAGCCGAGCGGCTCGACATAGCGCGGCTCGAGGCCGATCTCCTCGTGCGCCTCGCGCAACGCGGCGGCCAGCGGCGTCTCGCCCTCGTCGATCTTGCCGCCGGGAAACGCGATCTGGCCGGAATGGCTGCGCAAATGGGAGGCGCGCTGGGTGAGCAGGACGGTCGGCTCGCCGGGCCGCGCGACGATCGGCGCCAGCAC